>JALVNE010000151.1 GCA_027026755.1 Sedimenticola sp.
TGGCTCTCAAGGCCCGCCTCTCCGGCAGCGCCAATGCCCGCCTGCGCCTGGAGGCCCTGCAGGAGGCCCTGGGGCTGGACGAGCCACCGGCGCGCATGGAGTGCTTCGACATCAGCCACACGGCAGGAGAGAAGACCGTGGCTTCCTGCGTGGTGTTCAACGCCGAAGGGCCTCTCAAGAGCGATTACCGGCGCTTCAACATCGAGGGCATCACCGGCGGTGATGATTACGCCGCTATGGCCCAGGCCCTGCGGCGGCGCTACACCCGCATCATGAACGGCGAGGGCAGCCTGCCGGACATCCTCTTCATCGATGGTGGCAAGGGTCAGCTCGCCACGGCGGCGCAGATCCTGGAAGAGCTGGGTGTCCATGGCGTGCTGCTGGTGGGTGTGGCCAAGGGTCCCGAGCGTCGCGCCGGCCTGGAACAACTTTTCTTGTTGGAATATCAGTATCCCCTTATACTTGATGCCCATTCGCCGGCCTTGCACCTGATTCAGCATATCCGGGACGAGGCCCATCGCTTTGCCATCACCGGCCACCGGCAGCGGCGCAACAAGGCACGCACCCGGTCGGTGCTGGAGGACATCCCCGGCATCGGGCAGAAACGCCGTCAGCAGCTGCTCAGGCAGTTCGGCGGCCTGCAGGGGCTGTCGCGGGCGGGGATAGAGGACATCGCCACCGTGGAGGGCATCAGCACCCGGCTGGCGGAAAAGATTTACCAGGCATTTCACGGAACCGAATGATGTGGAGCATTCCCAATCTGCTGACGTTTTCCCGGATCGTCATGATCCCGGTGTTCGTCGGCATGTTCTACCTGCCCGCCCCCTGGAACCATCAGGTGGCGGCCCTGGTGTTCATGGTGGCGGCCTTTACCGACTGGCTGGACGGCTATCTGGCCCGGCGCATGGGTCTGACCTCGCCCCTGGGGGCCTTTCTCGATCCCGTGGCGGACAAGCTCATGGTGGCCACGGCCCTGGTGCTGCTGGTGGCGGACAACCCCTCGCCCTGGATGGCGGTTTCCGCCGCGGTCATCGTGGGGCGGGAAATCACCATTTCCGCCCTGAGGGAATGGATGGCGGAGCTGGGCTCGCGTTCCAAGGTGGCCGTGTCCTGGGTGGGCAAGTTCAAGACCGCGGCGCAGATGGGCGCCATCACCCTGCTTATCTATCGCCATGAACTGTTCAGCCTGCCGACCTACAGGATTGGCGAGATATTGCTGTATGTGGCGGTGGTGCTCACCCTGTGGTCCATGACCGTCTATCTGCGCGCCGCCTGGCCCAGCCTCTCGGAAGACGGAAAAAATGGTTCTGGCGCTTGACAATGGGCGTGGCCCCAGTAGAATACCGCCTCACCACGCGGGAATAGCTCAGTTGGTAGAGCACAACCTTGCCAAGGTTGGGGTCGCGAGTTCGAATCTCGTTTCCCGCTCCAGTTTCCCGATCAGCCCCGCGCTCCGGCGGGGCTTTTCGTTTCGACGACACAGGATCGTCGCCCTCTATGGCTGAGTGGCAGAGTGGTTATGCAGCGGCCTGCAAAGCCGTGGACCTCGGTTCGATTCCGGGCTCAGCCTCCAT
>JALVNE010000152.1 GCA_027026755.1 Sedimenticola sp.
GCTGCACCCTGGTGACCGTGGAGGACGGGGAGGTTGCCGAGGTGGCGCATCACGATCTCGACGTGATGCGCTGGACTGCCTGCGAGATCGATGTTTCTGCCAGCGAGACGGTTGAAGCAATCTATGACCAAGTGCGCGATGGCCTGCAATCCACATTGGATGCCGCTGAAGGAAGGCCCGTTGCTGTGCGCCTGATCTTGCTGGGCGCTTGCGCGGCACATTCCATACTGCATGCCGAGCGGGAACACTGGACCCAGGAATTCCGGGCCTTGGCCACGGCGTTGGGTGGCGCGGGCATCTGGCTGGAGAAGCTTGCATTGAAGACGCAAGCTGTTGTGACTGTCGATGCCGCGCTGGAACGCAACGATGCCTTGAGCGGCCTGCTGCAGGGCATCCGCGACCTGGAGCTGGATGCTTCGGGGTTGGATGAACTTGCCCAGGAGTTGTCCGCCCTGCGCCAGAAACTGCCTCCTGAACTCTTGGGGGGCGATGATCCTTATGATCCGACCCGACCCGATACACTCAAGGAGACACTGGAGGACATCAAGGAACTGCTCATCAACCGCTTGTTGACGACAGGGCAGGGCAAGGCATGAGAATAAAGGCACTGGAACTTGTGGCATTCGGCCCTTTCACCGACAAGAAGCTGTCCTTTGACAAAGCCGGCCTGCACATTGTCTATGGCCCCAACGAGGCAGGGAAAAGTTCGGCACTGCGGGGGCTCAGAGCACTGCTCTATGGCATTGATGAACGCACCCAGGACAATTTCCTGCATCCAAACAAGGACCTGCGCATTGGCGGGCTTTTAGAGACAGCAGACGGGCATGAACTTCGCTTTGTCCGTCGCAAAGGCCGGAAAAACACCTTGTTGAGCCCTGAAGGCGAGGCCCTTGACCAACAGGTACTTGCGCCTTTTCTCCAGGGCGTGACTCCGGCGCTTTTTCAAACCCTGTTCGGCATCGATCACCAGGCCCTGGTGCAGGGCGGGCAGGAGATTCTCGAACAGAAAGGGGAGGTAGGCCAGGCACTGTTCTCGGCGGCGCTCGGTAGCCCGGCATTACATGCCATACTGGCCCAGCTGGATCAAGAGGCTGATGCCCTTTTTCGGCCCCGGGGTTCAACACAGAAGATCAACGCCGCACTTAAATCTCACGCGGAACTCAAAAAGCAGATCAAGGCCCATTCTCTGTCGTCCAGGGATTGGGATAAACATCGCCGGGCGTTGGCGCGTACCGAGGAGGCGCTGAGACAAATTCGCGCCGAACTCGACGCCAACCGGCAAGAGATGAATCGCTTGCAGCGTATCCAGCGCGTATTACCGAAGCTGGCCCGACGCCGTGAGCTGATGGAGGATCTGGAGGCCATGGGGGAGGTTACACGCCTGCCCGAAGATTTTGCAACACGCCGCCAGCAGGCCATGAATGCGCTGGAGACAGCCCAGGCCATTCTTCGCAAGGCGGTACCCCGTTTTGAAGAATTGCGGCAGCAACTCGAAGCCTTGTCGGTCAATCAGGAACTGCTGGATCAGGCAGAGCGCATCGAAAACCTGCATGAACGCCTGGGCGGCTATCGTA
>JALVNE010000153.1 GCA_027026755.1 Sedimenticola sp.
TCATGCACCACCGGCGCGCCCTCCTGCAGCTCGGCCAGATCGCGGATGATGGCGTCCGCCTCGCGGTGGCGGGTGCGGCGCCGGCTGCGCTGGATGGCATGGGCGCCGAACAGCTGTGCCTCGGTGACCACGGCGACCGCAGGCTGCTCCAGCACCAGTCCCTGTTCCAGCGGGGCGACGGTGATCCCGACCGGCGCTTCCCCCTGCAGAAATGCGTGCCAGCTCTCATACAGGGTGGGGTGGATGTCGTCGGCTTTCAGCAGCTCCAGCAGGGCTTCCCGGCGGCCGGTGCTCTCCGCGGCGAGCAACACCCGGCCGGAAAAATCCTGCAGATAGTGGCGTAGCGCAGCACTGCCTCTTGCTGCGGGGCTGTTCAGATTGAGATCGGCCGGTGCGGCGGTAGCGTAGTTGATGCCCTTGTCGATCTGCTTGAAGTGGTGCAGGCGTATCTGGCTGAAACGGCCGACAGCGGCAAACAGCTCGTTGCTGCGCAGAAACAGCTTCGCCGGCGGCAGCAGGGGGCGTTCGATATCGTGACGGCGGCTCTCGTAGCGCTGTTCCGCCTCCGACCAGAACTGTTCGGCCGCCTCCTGAACCCCCTCGGTGACGAATACCAGGCCCTTCTGCGGCAGGTAGTCGAACAGGGTGGCAGTCTGCTCGAAGAACAGCGGCAGGTAGTATTCGATGCCGGGTGGGGCCAGGCCATCGCTGACGTTTTGGTAGATGAGGCTGCGGGTTAGCTCGCCCTCAATTTGATCCCGGTAGGCCTGGCGGAACTGCTTGATCGCTTCGGGCGTGAGAGGGAACTCGCGCGCGGGGAGCAGATGCGCCTTCTCCACCTTCTCCAGGGTGCGCTGGGTCTCGGGATCAAAGGTGCGGATGCTCTCGATCTCATCGTCAAAAAGGTCGATACGGTAGGGCTGCCTGCTGCCCATGGGGAACAGATCAATCAGACTGCCGCGCACCGCAAACTCGCCGTGCTCCATTACCTGGGAGACACAGTTGTAACCGCTGTTTTCCAGCCGTTGACGCAGCCCTTCCAGATCCAGCCGTTGCCCGGTATCCAGCATCAGGGCATGGGCATCCAGGTAGTGGCGCGGAGGGAGCTGCTGCATCAGGGTGGAGACCGGCACTATCAGAATGCCGTTGCCCAGCTCCGGCAGACGGTAGAGCGTGGCCAGGCGCTGGGAGATGATCTCCTGGTGCGGGGAGAAGATGTCATAGGGCAACGTCTCCCAGTCGGGAAAACTGAGTACCGGCAGGGGCTGTTCTGCACCGTGATTGAAAAACTGCAGCTCCTGCTCCAGCCGCAGGGCGGTCGGGGTATCGGGGACAATCGCCATGGCCGGTGCGCCGTGCCGGGTCGCCGCGGCATGGATGGCCAGGCCAAAACTGCTGCCGTACAGCCGCCCCCAGTCCAGGCGTGCGCCGGGTTTCGCAGGCAGTTCAGGTAGCAGCGGTGAAGGGTAGTCCGTCTGTTTCATGATTGAGTGACGCAAAAAAAGCGCTATTCTACCCTATCCGTCAATAGTATCCGGCGGGATGCGTTAATACTTCCAAATATTACA
>JALVNE010000154.1 GCA_027026755.1 Sedimenticola sp.
GTTCCCCAATTGCTGGGAGTGGTCAGTCACAATCCCCAGGATGGGCCTCTCTTTCCCTGGCAGCCGCGTTATCGCTGGAAGAAGCGGGCCTTACGCCGCTATCGCGCCTGGCAACGGGCTTATCGGCGGGCCAAGTGGGCTGCTCGCAGCGCTCGTCTGGCCTTGGGCGGTGCAGTGACCGTGGCTCAGTTGGTAGCTTGGCTGACAACCCGCCAACAGCATTACCAGGTCGGGGCTTTACCCGTCCTGTATGCGCTGCTGGAGACACTCCAGGTACGTCACATCATCAATCGCCATTGTCCTACGAAAGGGGAAGTCGCCCATGGTGACGTAGCGCTTGTCCTCATTCTCAACCGGTTGCTGTTTCCCTTACCTCTGTACCAAGTGGCCGATTGGGTGGGGCGTACGGTTTTAGTCAATGTGCTGGGTATCCCCGCCGCCAAATTCAATGATGACCGATTGGGACGGACACTGGATGCGCTGTACCCGCATTTGGAGACTATCTGGCTGGAAGTGGTCGAGGTGGCCATTCTCAAGGCCAACATCGATTTGTCACTCATCTTTTATGACCTGACGGCTTTTGTTACCCACGGCCGTTATACCGACAGTGAGCAAGTGGCCTTCGGCTTTGCCCACAACACACCGATGAACAAGCGTAAGTTCAAGCTGGGATTGAATGTCAGCGCTGACGGCAGCTTTCCCTGGTTGTACACCTTCTTGTCCGGTGCGACAGCCGACCAGGCGACGGTAGCCGACAATATGAATAATTTGGCCGCCTGGTTACGGCAGCGAGGGTATCGTTTGACCGAAACGATGATTGTCGGTGACCGGGCGATGCTCAATGACGAAATCGCCATTGCCTATGACCGGCATGGCCTGCGCCATTTGACTGGTTTGCGTTGTACCCGCAAGGCGCACAAGGCCTTGTTAACCCGGTGGTCAACGGAACAATTCACTGATTTTCCTCTGGAAGCCGGGCCTGACCCGCAATACTGGGGGCGCGGCTGTACCGTCACCTTTACCCATGAGGGACAAACGGCAACTCACAAGGGGCTGGTCGTTCTCTCCGGGCCGATGCGCGACCAACTGCGGCAAAGCCGTCAGACGCAACTCGATGCGTTGGAACAAGAACTGACCCAACTGCGAAACCGGATTGGTCAGCCGCGTTACCGAACCATCAAAGCGCTCCAACGCAGCGCCAACGCTCGCTGCCGCGCTTCGAAAGTCGGCCACCTGATGCAAGTGACGGTCTATGAAACGGCGGCTGGCGCTGTCAACCTGCATTGGCAGATTGATACCGCAGCCTGCCACCAATTGGAAGAGAAGGATGGCCGTTATTTACTGGTAACCAACGATTGGTCACTTTCTCATCAGGAAATGTTTGCCCGCTATCGTCAGAAAGACGGTGTGGAAAAACGCTTCACTATTTGCAAAAGCGACTTGAAAGTGTCGCCTGTCTATTTGCACCAGGATAAGCGGATTGCATCTATGTTGTTGCTTAACATGGTGGCCTTGTTGGCCTACAGCTTGCTGGAACGGCAGGTACGGCAACAGGGTTTACAACT
>JALVNE010000155.1 GCA_027026755.1 Sedimenticola sp.
TTCCACCCAGAGGGGCCATGACGGTTTGCGCGTCCCAGTCCAGGGAAGGCGGAGCAAACAGCAGCACCTGGTCTGCCGCCCCCAGGGAAGCCGGCAGGGTTTCGGCATGGATGCCCATGCGCATGGTATTGGAGCGCGGCTCCAGCACGGCGATGATGCGGCCGTCCTCCACCTGATTGCGCAGACCCGCCAGGGTGCTGGCAATGGCCGTGGGATGATGGGCAAAGTCGTCGAACACCCGGATACCATCCACTTCCCCCCGCAGTTCCATGCGCCGCTTGACGTTTTCGAACCGCGCCAGGGCTTCGATGCCCAGCCTGGCGGGCACCCCGGCATGGCGGGCGGCTGCCAGGGCGGCCAGAGCGTTGTTCACATTGTGTTTCCCCGTGAGCGGCCATTCCACCCGGCCCACGGGTTCACCCTCGCAGATCACCTCGAAGGCGCTGCCGTCCGGCGCCATGTCCCCGACTTGCCAGTCCGCCGTCATCGACCCAGAGAAGCGTTCCACCGGCGTCCAGCAGCCCATGTCCAGCACCTGAGCCAAATTGGCGTCATCCGCCGGCGCGATGATGAGGCCATTGCCGGGCACGGTGCGCACCAGGTGATGAAACTGGCGCTGAATCTGGGCCAGGTCATCGAAGATGTCCGCGTGGTCGAACTCCAGGTTGTTGAGCACGCAGCTGCGGGGCCGGTAGTGCACGAACTTGCTGCGCTTGTCGAAGAAAGCGGTGTCGTACTCGTCCGCCTCCACCACGAAAAAGGGCGTCTCCCCCAGGCGCGCCGAATGGCCGAAATTACGCGGCACGCCGCCGATGAGAAAACCGGGAGACAGGCCCGCGTACTCCAGTATCCAGGCCAGCATGGAAGCCGTGGTGGTCTTGCCATGGGTGCCCGCCACCGCCAGCACCCAGCGTCCCTGAAGCACCTGCTCCGCCAGCCACTGGGGGCCGGAGGTATAAGGCAGACCACGGTCCAGCATGTACTCCACCATGGGATTGCCCCGGGACAGAGCATTGCCCACCACCACCATGTCCGGCGCCGGCTCCAGATGGGCGGGATCCCAGCCTTCCATGAGGTCGATGCCCGCCGCTTCCAGCTGGGTGCTCATGGGCGGATAGACCCCGGCGTCGGAACCCGTGACCTTGTGCCCCAGGGCCGTGGCAATCTGGGCGATGCCTCCCATGAAGGTGCCGCAGATGCCCAGGATGTGAATATGCATAAAAAGCTACTCCCGTTTAGCGTGGAAATACGGCGCGCCCCTGATTTTCCGCAGGTCGGGCTTCAGCCCGACAATGGCTGCCATCAAGGGGCAATGTCGGGCTGAAGCCCGACCTACAGACAGGTTTTCCATATTCGGGGTGTGACCAGCAGGTTCGTGAAAAGTTAGCCAAGTGTCGAAAAAACCCTTGAAGGGCTTCCTTACAACATCCTGTCGGCTTGGGGTTATCATACCGCATCATCTTCAGGAGCCCACCTCATGCAGGAACTTTTCATCGAAACCCCGCAGCAACTCCATGACTTCATCGAACGGGTAAAACACAGCCCCTGGCTGGCCGTG
>JALVNE010000156.1 GCA_027026755.1 Sedimenticola sp.
CTGGGCACCGGCCTGGGGCCGCGCAGCTATGCCATCATCGAACAGGGCATGATCTCGCGCATCATCGAGTCCCGCCCCGAGGAGCTGCGCGTCTATCTCGAAGAGGCGGCAGGCATCTCCAAGTACAAGGAAAGACGCCGGGAGACGGAGAACCGCATCCGCCACACCCGGGACAACCTGGAGCGTCTCACGGATCTGCGTGAAGAAATCGAGAAGCAGCTGCGCCACCTGGAGCGCCAGGCTGCCACGGCGGAGAAATACAAGACCCTCAAGGCCGAGGAGCGCCAGGTGAACGCCGAGCTGCTGCTGCTGCGCCTGCGCGCCATGGAGGAGGAGCGGGAGGGCAAGGACCGCCTCATCGCCGAACAGAAGAACCGCTTTGAAAAAGCCCTGGCCCATCAGCGCCGGGTGGAAAGCGAGATCGAGGCCCAGCGTGAAGCTCACCATGAGGCCAACGAGGTATTCAACGAGGTGCAGGGGCGGTTCTATGCCGCTGGTGCCGACATCGCCCGTCTCGAGGAGGCCATCCAGTATGCCCGGGAATCCCGCCAGCGCAACGAGGCGGAGCTGCTGCGCGCCCGCCAGGCCCTGGAAGAAGCCCGCGCCCTGCGTTCCCAGGACGAGGGCAAGCTGCAGCAGATGGCCCAGTCCCTGAGTCAGGACCAGCCCGAGCTGGAGATGGCCCGCGCCCGGGCCGAGGAGCTGGCCGAGCGCCAGGCCGCCGCCGAGCAGGCCATGCAGGCCTGGCAGGAGGAATGGGACAGCTTCAACGCCACCGCCACCGAACCGGCCCAGACCGCCCAGGTGGAGCGCGCCCTCATCAACCAGCTGGAACAGCAGGAAAAACAGCTCAAGCTCCGCCTGGCGCGCCTGGAAGACGAACATCACAAGCTGGCCGATCTCAAGCTTCAGGCGGAGATCGGCGAGCTGGAAGGCCGAGAGGCCGAGGGGCTGGCTCTGCTGGAGGAACTGCGGGAAGGCGCGGAAGCGGTGCACCAGGCCATCGCCGATATCCGTACCCGCCTGGAAGAGCAGCAGCAGGCCCTGGCCAATGCCCGCAGCGAACTGGAAACCGCCCGGGGACGCCTGGCCTCCCTGCACACCCTGCAGCAGGCCGCCATGGGTGACGATGACGAAGCCTTTTCTTCCTGGCTGGAACAGGCCGGTCTCAAAGATGCGCCCCGTATCCTGGAACAGATTCAGGTGGAGCCCCGCTGGCAGCAGGCCGTGGAGGCGGTGCTTGGGGATGGCCTGCAGGGCTTGCTGGTGGATGACCTGGCCGTGCCTGCGGCCCGCCTGGATTCCCTGGAATCCGGTCACCTCAACCTGTTCCAGACCGGCGCCATGGACCTGGGCGACACCGGGAATACCCTGGCGGACGTGGTGCAGGGGCCTGATGCCCTGCGACAACTTCTCAGCCGCGTGCGCCTGGCAGAGGACCTGGACAGCGCCCTGGGGCAGCGCGACGGCCTGGCCCCTGGCGAGATGCTGGTCACCCCCGAGGGCGTCTGCCTGGGCAGGGGCTGGCTGATGCGGGAAAAAGGCGACGCCAGCGC
>JALVNE010000157.1 GCA_027026755.1 Sedimenticola sp.
TGGCAGAGGACCTGGACAGCGCCCTGGGGCAGCGCGACGGCCTGGCCCCTGGCGAGATGCTGGTCACCCCCGAGGGCGTCTGCCTGGGCAGGGGCTGGCTGATGCGGGAAAAAGGCGACGCCAGCGCCGGGGTGCTGGCCCGGGAACAGGAAATCCGCGAACTGGGCGCCCGGGTGGAAGCACTCGAGCCCCTGGTGGAAGACCTGGAACAGCGCCTGGCCCGGGACCGTCAGGCCCTGGCGGAGCAGGAGCAGCGCCGCGCCGAACAGCAGCAGGCCATCGAACGGGCCAGCAAGGATGTTGCCGCCATCCAGGCCCAGCTCAGCGGCAAGCGCGCCCGTGCCGAGCACATCCGCCAGCGCATGGAAGGGCTCACCGGCGAGATGGAAGAAATCCGCCAGCAGCTGGAGCAGGACAAGGAAGCCATGGAGCAGGCCCGCCAGCGTCTGCACCGGGCTCTGGAACAGATGGAAATCTTGAGCGTGCAGCGTGAACAGCTGGCCGCCCGCCGCGAGCGTCTGCAGAAGGAACTGGCGGATGCCCGGGAAGCGGCCCGTCAGGCGCGCAGCGAGGCCCATGAGATTGCCCTGCGGGTGGAGTCCATGCGCTCTTCCGAACAATCCTTGCGCGATGGCATCGAACGCGCCGCCCAGCAGCTGGCCCAGTACGAGGAACGCTGCCAGATTCTGGAAGAACAGCTGGAGCAGGGCAGCGAGCCCCTGCAGGCCCAGCAGCAGGAACTCGAAGCCCTGCTGCAGAAGCGCGTGCAGGTGGAAACCGAACTCAAGGAGGCGCGCCGCAACCTGGAAGCCATCGATCACCGCCTGCATGAGCTGGACAAGGAGCGCCACCAGGCCGAGCAGCAGGTGCAGGAGGAGCGCGAGAAGCTCAACCAGGCCAACCTCTCCCGTCAGGAAGTGGTGGTGCGCATCACCACCCTGGAGGAACAGCTGCAGCAGACGGGCAAGTCCCGGGCGGAGCTGGAGGAACAGCTGCCGGAGGAAGCCAATGTGGCGGAATGGAAGGATCGTTCCGAGGGCCTGGCGCGGCGCATCCAGCGCCTGGGGGCCATCAACCTGGCGGCCATCGACGAGTTCCGTGAGCAGAAGGAGCGCATGGAATACCTCGACGCCCAGCACGCGGACGTGACCAAGTCCCTGGAAACCCTGGAAGAGGCCATACGCAAGATCGACCGGGAGACCCGCACCCGCTTCAAGGAAACCTTCGACAAGGTCAACGGCGGCCTCAAGGCCATGTTCCCCAAGCTGTTCGGCGGCGGTCATGCCTACCTGGAAATGGTGGGCGAGGATCCCCTGGATGCCGGCGTGGCCATCATGGCGCGCCCGCCGGGCAAGCGCAATTCAAGCATTCACCTGCTTTCCGGTGGCGAGAAGGCCCTGTCCGCCGTGGCCCTGGTGTTCTCCATCTTCCAGCTCAATCCCGCGCCTTTCTGCATGCTGGACGAGGTGGACGCGCCCCTGGACGATGCCAACGTGGGCCGCTTCTGCGAGCTGGTGAAGGAAATGTCCGATGCCGTGCAGTTCATCTTCATCACCCACAACAAGGTCACCATGGCCATCGCCAACCAGTTGCTGGGCGTGACCATGAATGAGCCCGGGGTGTCACGGCTGGTGTCCGTGGACGTGGAGGAAGCGGTTCAGCTGGCGGCGGTGTAAATCCCAGCCCGTTGGGCGGGGTCGGAGTCGAATGGGACTGATGTTGGGTTGATTCGAGGGTTTGAGGATCTTCTGATTCCGTTTCTTGCAACGGCGTGGGGTGATTCGACTCCGACCCCTGGAAATAGGGTGGGGTCGGGGTCGAATGGGACTGATGTTGGGTTGATTCGAGGGTTTGAGGATCTTCTGATTCCGTTTCTTGCAACAGTGTGGGGTGATTCGACTCCAACCCCGTGGTTGCTGCTAGATTGTAAAGAGAAGCATATTGGAGGCAGCGTCATGAGGATTTACGGTTTCTTGCCCGCGGCTCTTCTTTCCCTGATTATCGCAACGGAGGTCAGCGCCATGAGTTTCACGATTCATTCTTCCGCCTTCGGGGAGGGCGGTCCCATCCCAGCCCGCTATACCTGTGACGGGGAGGATATTTCTCCTCCTCTCCAGTGGAACGGGGTACCTGAAGGCGCGCGCAGTCTGGCTCTCGTGGTGGATGATCCCGATGCCCCCGATCCCAGGGCGCCGAAGATGGTCTGGGTGCACTGGGTGCTCTACAACCTGCCGGCCGAGAGCGGGGGACTGGCCGAGGGGGTGAGCGTCCTCCCGGCAGGCACCCTGGAGGGGCTGAACGACTGGAAACGGACGGGCTATGGCGGTCCTTGTCCGCCTATTGGACGCCACCGCTATTTCTTCAAGCTCTATGCCCTGGACGCGGAACTTCCCGACCTGGGCGCTCCCACCAAAGCGCAGCTGATCGAGGCCATGAAAGGGCATGTCCTTGGCGAAGCGGTGCTGATGGGAACCTACGCCCATTGACCCTGAATTGGTTTGCAACAGGCCAGGTTCCGGGTTTCTTTTGATCGGGGTGAGTCCGGGAGCGCGCTTTCCCGGCTCAAAAGGTAAGAAATGCCTGTCACCAACACAGAAATCGCCGCCATCTTCAACCGCATTGCCGATCTTCTCGAGATCCAGGAGGAGAATCCCTTCCGCATCCGCGCCTACCGCAACGCCGCGCGCACCATCCAGGGGCTTTCTCATAGCCTGGCGGAGATGGTACAGGCCGGAGAGGTACTGGAGGCACTGCCGGGCATAGGCAAGGACCTGGCAGCCAAGATCCATGAGATCGTCACCACCGGGTCCTTGCGTAAGCTCAAGGAGCTGGAAGGGGCTGTCTCGCCGGAGCTGGTGGATCTGCTCCAGGTGCCTGGGTTGGGGCCAAAGCGGCTGCGGGTCCTGCGTGACTATCTCGACATTCACGGTCTGGCGGACCTGGAGCAGGCGGCCCGCCAGGGGCTGGTGCGCAATCTCCCGGGTTTTGGGGTAAAGAGTGAGCAGAAGCTGCTGCGCGAACTGACCGAGCTGAAACAGCGCGTCCACCGCTGGCTCCGGTTCGAGGTGGAGGAGGTGGCGGAGCAGCTCCTGGTGCACCTGCGCAGCCTGAAAGGGGTGAAGCGGGTGGAGCTGGCGGGCAGCTATCGCCGCAGGAAGGAGACGGTGGGGGATCTCGACCTCCTGGCCGTTGCCTCGGAGGGCGCAAGAGTGACCGCTGCCTTTACCCGCTTCGAGGCGGTGGAGCGGGTGCTCTCCAAGGGCCGTACCCGCTCCCAGGTGGTGTTGCGCGGCGGCTTGCAGGTCGATCTGCGGGTGGTGCCACAGGCCAGCTTTGGCGCCACCTGGCACTATTTCACCGGCAGTAAGGCCCACAGTATCGCGGTGCGCAGCATGGGGGTGCAGCGGGGGCTGAAAATCAATGAGTACGGTGTCTTCGACCGGACAGGCAGGCGCATTGCCGGCCACACCGAGGAAGAGGTTTATGCCCAGCTGGGACTGTCCTGGATAGAGCCGGAGCTGCGCGAGCAGCGGGGAGAGCTGGAGGCGGCGGCCGAGGACAGGCTGCCGAAACTGGTGGAGCTGAAGGATCTCAAGGGCGATCTCCACTGCCACACCACCGAAAGCGACGGACGGGACAGCCTGGAGGTCATGGCGCGGACGGCAAAGGCGCTGGGCCATCGTTATCTCGCCATCACCGAACACAGTCAGCACCTGGGCGTAGCCCACGGGCTCACGCCCGAGCGGCTGCTGGCCCACTGCGAGGCCATCGATCGGCTGAACGAGAAACTGACAGGTATCCGCCTGCTCAAGGGGGTGGAGGTGGACATCCTCGAGGACGGCTCCCTGGACATGCCTGACGAGGTGCTGGCCCGTCTCGACGTGGTGGTGGGCGCCATCCACTTCGCCTTTGGCTTGTCGTGGCAGCAGCAGACCGAGCGCGTGATCCGCGCCATGGACAATCCCTGTTTCAACATCCTGGCTCACCCCACGGCGCGCCTCATCGGCAGGCGCCGGGCCTGTGATCTGGACATGGAGCGGATCATGGATGCCGCCCTGGAGCGGGGCTGCTACCTGGAACTCAATGCCCAGCCCCGGCGGCTGGACCTCAACGATCTGCACTGTCGCATGGCGAAAGAGCGGGGGCTGAAGGTAGTGATTTCCACTGACGCCCACAACAGCGGACAGCTTGAATACCTGCGCCATGGTGTCGGCCAGGCGCGACGCGGCTGGCTGGAGAAGGGGGACGTGCTCAATACGCTGGGACTGAAGTCCTTTCTCGATGCGCTGAAACGCTGAGGGGTAGTCCTACGGGGAATGCGGCAGAAGCCGCTTCAGCGCTTCCCTGAACCTTTCCAGGTTCTCGAACTGCACCGCCTGCATTCCGGCCTGGCGGGCCCGCGCCACATTACCCGGTGAGTCGTCGATGAAGAGCACGTCGCCGGGCTGCACGCCCATCCGGCAGGCCACCACTGTGAAGCTGCGTGGATCCCGCTTGCCCATGCCGAGGTGGAAACTGTTGAATACCCGATCGAAGTGGTGGAAGAAGCCGTCCCTTGCTTCCAGCCGGTCGAGCCAGTCGGTCTGGTCGCTGAGGATGGCCACCTGAAAGCCCCGGTCGCGCAACTCGTCCACCAGCCTCAGCATCTCCGGGCGCAGCCGGAAACGCTGGAGGATCTCCTCGCGCAAGCGGCTTTCATTGCCGGTGATGCCGGTACGAGCCTTGAGCAGCCTCCAGAAGTCCACCTCAGCGCCCCTTCCCGTCACGTAACCGCTGTCGTAGACCGCGTCCATGCCCTGGCGAAGCATCCAGTCCGGGTCCAGGTGCTGGTGACGGGCAATCTCCGCCAGCCCCTCGCGGAAGCCTTCCTCGGCAAGCACGCCGCCGTAATCGAACAGCAGGGTGGTGATTTGCTTCTTTTCCGCTTCCATGGGGAGTACATTGGGGACTTTCGGGCTGTCTTGCAAGGTCTGTTTCATGGTTCTTTCCGCCGGTGTGGTTCTCATACGCAGGGAAGGCGAAAGCTGTTACTTTCTGCTGCTGCGGGTCTTCAACTACTGGGACTTCCCAAAAGGGGAGGTGGAACCAGGAGAGGATTTTCTGGTGGCGGCGAGGCGGGAGCTGAGGGAGGAAACCGGTATCGCCGAACTCGATTTTCCCTGGGGGGAGATCTTCATGGAAACCGCGCCCTACGACAGTGGGCGGCGGCGCAAGGTGGCACGTTACTACCTGGCAGAAACAGGGGTGCGGGAGGTGCAGCTGCCGGTCAATCCCGAACTCGGCAGGCCCGAACACGACGAGTATCGCTGGGTCACCTACGAGGAGGGGACGAAGCTGCTGGGTGAACGGTTAAGGAAAGTGCTGCGCTGGGCAGCGCAGCGGAGCGGCTGCTATTGAGAATCATTCCTTGACGCGTTCAATGAGGGCGTAGGCGGAGTGGTTGTGGATGGATTCGAAGTTCTCCGCCTCCACGGTATAGGCGCGAATACGGGAATCCTCGTTGAGGCGGCCGGCCACGTCGCGCACCATGTCCTCCACGAACTTGGGGTTGTCGTAGGCGTGCTCGGTGACGTACTTCTCGTCGGGGCGCTTGAGCAGGCCGTAGAGCTGGCTGGAGGCCTCGCTCTCCACCAGGTCGATGATGTCCTCGATCCAGACGAAGTCGTCGCTGCTCACGGTGACGGTGACCCGGGAGCGCTGGTTGTGGGCGCCCCGGTCGGAGATGGACTTGGAACAAGGACAGAGGCTGGTCACGGGCACGGCCACCCGGGTGAACATGCTGGGCGTTCCGTTCTTGACCTCGCCGATGAGGGTCACCTCGTAGTCGAGCAGGCTCTTTACCCCGGACACGGGCGCGGTTTTTTCCACGAAGAAGGGGAAGGTCATCTCGATGTGGCCGGCTTCGGATTCCAGCCGCTCCACCATCTCCACCAGCATCTCCTTGAAAGAGCTTACTGATATCTCCCGCTCGTGGTTGTTGAGGATGGCCACGAAGCGGGACATGTGTGTGCCTTTGAAGTTGTGGGGCAGGAACACATACATATTGAAGTTGGCGATGGTGTGCTGTTCGCCCTCGCTGCGGTCCTTCACCCGCACCGGGTGGCGAATGTCCTTGATGCCGACGCGGTCGATGGCGATCTGCCGGGTATCGGCGCTGCCCTGGACGTCCTCGATTTCCGGCGTTGAAGTGCTGCAGTGAGTGGTCATGGTATGCGGTGGGGTTCGAGCGATAGCCGGGCATTTTATCCCGGTTGGGCATATAAGGGAAATCTGAAATAACCCCACTGATTCATTGGTAGGTCGGGCTTAAGCCCGACTGTCGCTGCTACAAAGGTGAGAGTTGGGCTGAAGCCCAATCTACGGATAGGGGATCAATGGGCGCGCTGTACCACATAACGGGCCAGATGGCGTAACTGGTCGGCTTCCGGACCGAAATCCGCTAGGGCAGCCAGGGCTTCGTCCAGCAGTTCCCGCGCTTTCTCCCGGGCGCCGTCCAGTCCCAGGAGCTTGGGATAGGTGGGCTTGTTGGCGGCGGCGTCCTTGCCTTGGGTCTTGCCCAGGGTGTCGGTGTCACTGATCACGTCCAGGATGTCGTCCTGCACCTGGAAAGCCAGGCCCACGGCCTTGGCGTAATGCCCCAGCTGCTGCTGTTGCTTCTCGCTCCCGCCCCCGGCGAGAGCGCCCAGCTGCACGCTGGCGCGGATCAGGGCGCCGGTCTTGTGGATATGCATGATCTCCAGCTCTGGCAGGCTCAGTTCCCTGTTCACGGCGTCGATATCCATAGCCTGGCCGCCGGCCATACCCCTGGAGCCGCTGGCGGTGGCCAGCAGCCGCACCATGCGCAGGGAGGTTTCTGCGGGCAGCTGTTGCTGCCCGTTGGTGAGCAGCCGGAAGGCCAGAGACTGCAGGGCGTCGCCCACCAGGATGGCGGTGGCCTCGTCATAGGCGCGATGACAGGTCGGCTTGCCACGGCGCAAATCGTCGTCATCCATGGCGGGCAGGTCGTCATGCACCAGGGAATAACTGTGGATGAGTTCCACGGCGCAGGCGGCCATGTCCAGCTGTTCGGGACGGCCGCCGCAGGCCAGGCCGCTGGCGTACACCAGGATGGGGCGCACCCGTTTGCCGCCGTTGAAGGTGGCGTAGCGCATGGCTTCATGCAGCCGGGAAGGTTCGATGGCGGTGTCCGGAAGCTGTTGATCCAGGGCCTTGTCCACCCGGGACAGGCACAGGGCGGAAAAATCCGCGAAGCTGGCGTCAGTCTGCATGGTCGGGATCAAAGGCCTCCGGTTCCGCGTCCATGCTTTTTTCACTGAGGATGCTGACTTTCTGCTCGGCTTCGGCGAGCAGCTTCTGGCAGTTGCGGAACAGGGCAACGCCCCGTTCAAAGGCTTTCAGGGATTCTTCCAGGGAAATATCCCCCTGCTCGAGTTGCTCGACGATGGTCTGGAGTTCGTCACGGGCGCTTTCGAAATCCAGGTTTTCCGGTTTTTTTCGGCTCATTGCTGGGTACTGGATGTATTGGGCAGGCTGCAAAATACCCCACTCAAAGCCTTGCTGCAATGATATGTGCAGGATTTGCTGTGCTCGCTATGTTCAAGGAGGGGCTGGGGCGGTAAACTTTCGCCCCTGAATGTCATCCATATTTGGTGTGTGCCGTGCGTCGAACGAGAAAACTGTTGTTGCTCAGCCTGCTGCTCTGCGGTGGCGCTTTGTGCGCCGCGCCCACGGACAGGTATGAAGAACTGACCGGGGAGCAGGACGATTTCGATGCCGATGTCAGGGAATGGCAGGAATTTCGCACCGAGATTCCCCCGCTTCCCGAAGAAGATTCCTGGATGCCCGTTTCCGTGGACGCATTGCCGAAGAATCTGCATGCCTACCTGGACCTGAATACCCTGAACCTGTCGGACAAGGATTTCGTGGTGCGCTACTGGCTGCTGATTCGCTCCGACCGGGGAGGCCATACGGCCACCTGGGAAGGTGTCCGCTGCGGAACCGGGGAATACGTGGTCTATGCCTACGGGTATATGAATCGCAAGTCGCCCGTACGTCCTGTGAAGCAGCCGAAATGGCGCGCGCTGAGTGGGCGGGGCGGCAGCAACTATCGCCAGGAGCTTGCCACGGACGTATTCTGCGCGGGAACCGAGCCCCGCAAGAAGTTTCAGGTGGAACAGGCAGTAAAGGGACTGTATGAGTCCCATAATCCTTTCAACAACTGGATGAATGATGACTGACGCATACGACGCCTCGGCCATCGAGGTTCTCAGCGGTTTGGAGCCGGTGCGCAAGCGTCCCGGCATGTACACGGACACCAGCCGGCCCAACCACCTGGCCCAGGAAGTCATAGACAACAGCGTGGACGAGGCCCTGGCGGGTTTTGCCAGCCGGATAGACGTCATCCTGTACCAGGACGGTTCCCTGGAAGTGGCGGACGATGGCCGGGGCATGCCCGTGGACATCCATCCCGAGGAAGGCCTGCCCGGGGTGGAGGTGATTCTGTGCAAGCTGCATGCCGGGGGCAAGTTCTCCAACAAGTCCTACCAGTTTTCGGGCGGCCTGCACGGGGTGGGGGTGTCCGTGGTGAACGCCCTTTCCCGGCATCTGGAAGTCTGGGTCAAGCGCGATGGCAAGGAGTACAACATCGCCTTTGCCAATGGTGAGAAGGTGTCGGACCTGGAAGTGGTTGGCAAGGTAGGCAAACAGAATACCGGCACCCGCATCCGTTTCTGGCCGGACGCCACTTTTTTCGACAGCCCCAAATTCAATGTTCGTCAGCTCAAGCATGTGCTGCGCGCCAAGGCCGTGCTCTGTCCCGGCCTGCATGTGCGTTTCACCGAGGAGAAGACCGGCGAAACCGAGGAATGGCAGTATGCTGACGGCCTCAGGGATTATCTGCTGGATGCCCTGCGGGGATTCGAGCTGCTGCCTGCTGAGCCTTTCACCGGCAGCATGTCCAGCACTGAGGAAGCTGCCGACTGGGCCGTGGCCTGGCTGCCGGAAGGTGGGGAGCCGCTCACGGAAAGCTATGTGAACCTCATTCCCACGGCCCAGGGCGGCACCCATGTGAACGGTTTGCGCGCCGGCCTCACCGAGGCCGTGCGTGAGTTCTGCGAGTTCCGCAAGCTGCTGCCCCGGGGAGTGAAGATCACCCCCGACGATGTGTGGAGCCGGGTCAGCTATGTGCTTTCGGTGAAAATGGCCGACCCCCAGTTTTCCGGGCAGACCAAGGAGCGCCTGTCTTCCCGGGAATGCGCGGCCTTTGTTTCCGGGGTGGTGAAGGATGCCTTCAGCCTGTGGCTGAACCAGAACACGGCCGCCGGCGAGGCCATCGCCGAGCTGGCCATCAATGCCGCCCAGACGCGCATGCGCGCCGGGCGCAAGGTGGTGCGCAAGAAAGTCACCCAGGGGCCGGCCCTGCCGGGCAAGCTGGCGGACTGCGCCTCTGACGACATGAAACGCACCGAACTCTTCCTCGTGGAAGGGGATTCCGCCGGCGGTTCCGCCAAGCAGGCCCGGGACAAGGACTTTCAGGCCATCATGCCTTTGCGCGGCAAGATCCTGAATACATGGGAAGTGGGTTCCGCCGAGGTATTGGCTTCCCAGGAAGTGCATGACATCTCGGTGGCCATCGGCGTGGAGCCTGGCAGCGACGATTTGTCCAAGCTGCGTTTCGGCAAGATTTGCATCCTGGCAGACGCCGATTCCGACGGCCTGCATATCGCCACTCTGCTGTGCGCTCTGTTCGTGCGCCATTTTCCCCGGCTGGTGCGGGAAGGGCATGTCTATGTGGCCATGCCGCCTTTGTACCGCATCGACGTGGGCAAGCAGGTGTTCTATGCTCTGGACGATGCGGAGAAACAGGGCATACTGGCCCGCATCGAGGCAGAGAAACTGCGCGGCAAGGTCAATGTGCAGCGCTTCAAGGGCCTGGGTGAGATGAACCCCCTGCAGCTTCGCGAAACCACCATACACCCGGATACCCGGCGGCTGGTGCAACTGGCCATGGAGCCGGGAGATGAAACCATGAAGGTAATGGATATGTTATTGGCAAAGAAACGGGCGGCCGACCGGAAATCCTGGCTGCAGGAAAAAGGCGACATGGCGGAAGCCGCCCAGGATCTCATTGCGGGAGTGGAAGCCTGATGAAGAAGTTTACGAACCTGTTGCTGCTGATCCTGAGTTTGCCCCTGCATGCCGCGCCAGACGGCAAGGCCCTGTACGAAGAGCACTGCAGCGTCTGCCATAATTTCACGGGCAAGGGCGGCATCGGCCTGCCCCTGACGCCGGAGATTCTTTCCCAGGTGTCCGATGATTACCTGGCGCGCACCATACGCGTGGGCCGCCCCGGGCGCATCATGCCGTCCTTCAACACCATGAGCGATGCCCAGGTGGCAGCCATCGTGCGCTACATCCGCAGCTGGTCCGGCAAGCCGGGGCCGGTGTTCGAGAAGGTGCGTATCAAGGGGGATGCCAGCAAGGGCAAGCCGCTCTACGAGAAACATTGCGTGCGTTGCCATGGAAAGGATGGCAGCGGGGAGGGGCCGGGTACCGGCGTGACCCTGTCCCGGGAACGTTCTTTCATGGTGATGCCGGCGGCCCTGAACAACCCGGGTTTCCAGCATTCCGCGTCTGACGCCATGATTCATGACATCATCCAGGCCGGGCGCAAGGTGGGCGGCATGCCGTCGTTCAGGAACAAGCTTTCCGATGAGCAGATCGCCCATGTGATTGCCTATGTGCGCACTCTGCAGCCGCCAAAGCCAAAGCAGGGCATGGAGGAATGGCGCGGTAAGCCGGCCTATGTGATGGAGTCTCCCTATGATTTCGAGACTACGGTGGAAAATGTGAGGCAGGCTCTCACCGGCGCCAATTTCCGCATTTTTCCGGCGCGTTACCTGGAGCAGGGGCTGACCGATGAATTCAGCGTGAACACTCGCCAGATCAGCATCCGCTTCTGCAACTTCAAGGAGCTGTACCACCTGCTCAACATCGACCCGCGTCTGGGCACGGTGCTGCCCTGCCGCATCAACGTCATCGAGAAGGACGGCAAGGTGTTGGTGATCTCGGCCAACGTGGCCCAGCTGGCTGGCCTGTTCAACAACCAGGAGCTTTCCGAGGTGGGCGTGCTCATGGAGGAAATCATCCTTTCCGTCATGGAGGAGGCAACCCTGTGAAAAAGCTGCTTGCGATACTGCTGATCCTGCTGGCGGGCGTGGCGTCCGGCACCGAGCAGACCCTGGTCATGGTGCGCAGCCCTGCCAAGGCGGCCCATGTCATGGACGTGCTCAAGGAAACCATCCTGGAGTACGGCTACCAGACCGCCCATGTGCAACGCTGCGACGGCGGCATGGCCCAGTTCCATTACAAGTCCGATTTCTACCGCGTGGTGTTTTTCGGCAAGGTGAACGAAGTGCGTGAAGTGCTCAAACGTCATCCCGAGATGTCGCCCTACCTGCCCTTGAAGATTGCCGTGGTGGCGGAGGAAGATGAGACGGTGCTGGCTGCCGTGGATCCCCGCGCTTTGGGCCCCCTGTTTCCCGATGATCCCGGGCTGCAGGTGTTGCTGGCCCGCTGGTACAACGACATCAAGGCCATGCTCGACGAGATGCGTGACCTGAAAACGCCCAAATGAGCGAACACTATACCGAGGAGGGCGTCGAGCGCATCCGCCTTGCCGAATTCACCGAGAAGGCCTACCTGGACTATTCCATGTATGTCATTCTCGACCGGGCCCTGCCGCATATCGGCGACGGGCTCAAGCCCGTGCAGCGGCGCATCGTGTACGCCATGTCCGAGCTGGGGCTGTCGGCGGCCAGCAAGCACAAGAAATCCGCACGCACCGTGGGCGACGTGCTGGGCAAGTTTCATCCCCATGGCGACACGGCCTGCTACGAGGCCATGGTGCTCATGGCGCAGTCCTTTTCCTATCGTTACCCCCTCATCGACGGCCAGGGCAACTGGGGTTCGCCGGATGATCCCAAGTCCTTTGCCGCCATGCGTTACACCGAGGCGCGCCTGACGCCCTATGCCAAAGTCTTGCTGGCGGAGCTGGGGCAGGGCACGGTGGAGTGGGTGGCCAACTTCGACGGCACCCTCAAGGAGCCCAGCCTGCTGCCGGCACGCCTGCCCAATGTGCTGCTCAATGGCGCCACGGGCATTGCCGTGGGCATGGCCACGGATATTCCCCCGCACAATCTGCGCGAGGTGGTGAGCGCCTGCATCCGCCTCATCGAAGCGCCCAGAACCACCCTCGAAGAACTGTGCGAACACATGCCCGGCCCGGATTTTCCCACCGAGGCGGAAATCATCACTCCCCGAGCCGAGTTGCTGAAGATTTACGAAACCGGCCGTGGCAGCGTCAAGGCCCGCGCCCGCTGGGAAAAAGAAGACGGCAACGTGGTGATCAGCGCCTTGCCCTACCAGGTGTCCGGCGCCAGGATCCTGGAACAGATTGCCAGCCAGATGCGCGTCAGGAAATTGCCCTGGATAGAAGACCTGCGGGACGAGTCGGATCACGAGAATCCCACCCGCCTGGTGGTGGTGCCCCGTTCCAACCGCGTGGATCTGGAACGTCTCATGTCCCATCTGTTCGCCACCACGGATCTGGAGCGCAGTTACCGGGTGAACCTGAATCTCATCGGCCTGGACGGCCGCCCCAAGGTGAAGAACCTGCGCGAGATTCTGGTGGAATGGCTGGAATTCCGTTTCGCCACCGTGCGCCGGCGCCTGCAGCACCGCCTGAACAAGGTGCTGGACCGCCTGCATCTGTTGGAAGGCCTGCTCATCGCTTTCCTCAATATCGACGAAGTCATTCACATCATCCGCACTGAGGACGAACCCAAACCCGTGCTCATGGCCCGCTTCGATCTCACTGAGATTCAGGCGGACTATGTGCTGGACACCAAGCTGCGCCAACTGGCGCGGCTGGAAGAAATGAAGATCCGCGCCGAGCAGGAGGAACTGGCGAAGGAGCGGGACCAGCTGGAAAAGACCCTGGGCTCGAAACAGCGCATGAAAACCCTGGTGCGCAAGGAGCTGCAGGCGGATGCCGAGGAATATGGTGACGACCGCCGTTCACCCCTGGTGGAGCGTGAAGCCGCCAGCGCCATGGATGAATCCGAGCTGACGCCCAGTGAGCCCGTGACCGTGGTGCTGTCGGAAAAAGGCTGGGTGCGCGCCGCCAAGGGGCACGAGATCGATCCGGCGGGCCTGAATTACAAGGCAGGAGACGGCTTCCGTGACGCCGTGCGCCTGCGCAGCAACCAGCCTGCCATCTTCCTCGATTCTACGGGGCGCAGTTATTCTCTCCTGGCCCATACCCTGCCATCGGCCCGGGGGCAGGGCGAGCCTTTGACAGGACGCTTCGCGCCACCGGATGGGGCCGTGTTCGTGGCCGCCCTGGGAGGCGACCCGGAACAGCGCTGGCTGTTGGCCTCGGATGCCGGCTATGGCTTCATCACCCAGGCCAGGAACCTGCTGGCCAATACCAAGAAGGGGAAATCCGTGCTCACCCTGCCCAAGGGGGCGCGGGTGCTCAAGGCCCGTCCGGTAACGGACGTCCACACGGACCGGGTGGTGGCCGTGACCAGCGAAGGCCGCATGCTGGTGATTCCCCTGAGCGATTTGCCCGAAATGGCCCGGGGCAAGGGCAACAAGATCATCGGCATTCCCGGCAAGCGGGTGGCCGAGCGCGAGGAATATGTGGTGGACATGCTGGTGGTGCCTGAAGGCGGCAGGGTGAAGCTGCTGTCCGGCAAGCGCCATCTCAATCTCAAGGCGGCGGATCTCAATGCCTATGAAGGCGAGCGGGGGCGCCGGGGCAACAAGCTGCCCCGGGGCTTCCAGAAGGTTGATGGTCTGGAGCTGCTGTAGGATCTGCGTGTAAAGCCCGTAGGTCGGACTTCAGTCCGACACACAACGGTGGATTGTCGGGCTGAAGCCCGACCTACGATCATTAAGGCTTCGCGTTATGAAACCATAAATCAGGACGAAATACTTGGTCGAAATGGCGGAGTCCTTTCTCGGAACTGCGGTATGAGCGGCGTGCAGAACGGAAATGTGGCATAATGCCCGGCTTGATGAACTCCAATCCTGTGGAGAAATGATCCAATGAATTTTTTTATCAATGATGCCTGGGCCGAAGCGGCCCCTGCTGCCGCGGCCGCTGGCCCCAATGGCCTGGCCGGCCTGATCTTTCCCATCGGCCTGATCCTGATTCTCTATTTCTTCATGATCCGCCCCCAGGTGAAGCGTCAGAAAGCGCATCGCGCCCTGGTGGAAAGCCTGAAAAAAGGTGATGAGGTCCAGACCATGGGCGGCCTCATGGGCAAGATCACCGACGTGGGCGAGAACTTCATCAAGGTGGAAGTGGCCGATGGCGTGGAAGTCATGGTGCGTCGTTCTGCTGTGGAGGCGGTCATGCCCAAGGGCACGCTCAAGGAACTTTGAGCCGGGCTTCTCCTCTCAACTTCCTGTCACCAACCAACAATTACAATCCCTGAACATGCTGAACCAATACCCCTTGTGGAAAAATCTCCTGGTTGTCTTTGTGCTGGCAATCGGTCTGCTCTATGCCTTGCCCAA
>JALVNE010000158.1 GCA_027026755.1 Sedimenticola sp.
GGTGCTCACCCTGCGCATTCCCAAGCGGGATGAACACAAGCCGCGCAAGATCGAGGTCAAAGTAGGCTGATAGCATTCTGAAATACAGAGAGCGAGCGCAGTGCCGCAAGGCGCTGCGCTTTTTTTATGCTGGTCGCGGTAGAATGGTTCGGATGATGTACAACGGATATTTCCCATGAGCAACAAGATAACCCTGACGCGTCCTGACGATTGGCACCTGCATCTGCGTGATGGCAAGGTGCTGGCGGATATCGTGCCCCACACGGCGGCGCGTTTCGGCCGGGCCATAGTCATGCCCAATCTGAAACCGCCGGTGACCACCACGGAGCAGGCTCTGGATTACCGCAAACGCATCCTGGCGGCAGTGCCTGCCGGGCTGCCGTTCCAGCCTCTCATGACCCTGTACCTGACGGATAACACGAGCGTGGATGAAATCGCCCGTGCCCGGGCGTCCGCTGTCATTCAGGCGGTGAAGTATTACCCGGCTGGCGCCACCACCAACTCGGACTCCGGGGTGACGGATGTCCGGCGCGTGTATCCGGTGCTCGAGGCCATGGCTGAACAGGGCATGCCATTACTGGTGCACGGGGAGGTGACGGACCCCGCGGTGGATGTTTTCGACAGGGAGGCGGTCTTCATCGAACGGGTCCTGTTGCCCCTGCTTGCCGATATTCCCACCCTGAAGATCGTCTTCGAGCATATCACCACCAGAGAGGCCGTGGAGTTGGTGCGGCGGACACCGGAGCGTCTTGGTGCCACCATCACCCCCCAACACCTGATGATGAACCGCAACGCGATTTTTCAGGGAGGCATCAATCCCCATCACTACTGCCTGCCCGTGCTCAAGCGGGAGGTACACCGCCAGGCGCTGGTGGAAGCAGCCACCAGTGGTGACAGCCGGTTCTTCCTGGGCACGGACAGTGCGCCTCATGCCCGGGCAGCCAAGGAAAGCGCCTGCGGCTGTGCCGGCATCTACAGCGCCCATGCGGCTCTGGAATTCTACGCCCAGGTGTTCGATGAAGCCGGGGCCCTGGACCGACTGGAAGCTTTTGCTTCCTTCCATGGGCCGGATTTCTACGGCCTGCCCAGGAACAAGGAAACCATCACCCTGGAAGCCGTTTCCTGGACGCTGCCAGACAGCTTGCGTTTTGGTGACCAGGAGCTGGTTCCCCTGGGGGCAGGGGAACGTCTTTCCTGGCGGCTGAAGTAGGGTGTCGCAAAAGGCGACAGCCTCCGCGAGGCAGGGACGCATCGCCATTTTCGATGGCGGTAAGCCATTGAAAATGGAGGAATCGGAAAATCACACTTTTCCGACATCCTCTGAAGAGCTGAGCAAGCGGCTCAGTTGGTTTTCTGGTCTTCTTTGGATGGCTCCAGGCATTCCTTGAAGATACGGGTCACGCAGGTTTCACAGCGCTCCTTGTCCAGCCGTTTGTAGATGCCGGCGATGGCCTCGGGCTTGGTTTCGAAGAACTGGGAAGCACCGATCTCGCGAATGAAGCCACCCTGGGCCATGAATTGCCAGACCTTGCCTTTCATGCCGCAA
>JALVNE010000159.1 GCA_027026755.1 Sedimenticola sp.
TGTGTGTGTTCGTGCACATGTATAATAATGTTTTAAAGAGTACCTCAACGGCAAGGCCTAAGCCTGGCGAGGATGTTGAGCAGGCCGATCGGGCAGCAGCGGAGGGCCGCGCTTGGTGCCGGAGGAGGAGGCCGCATTGTCCGGGATTACTGTAGAATCAAAATAAAGATGAACTTTTTCGAATGGATATGAGAATTAATGCTAACTTACTCTTCTTCCGGAAAGGTGGGTCGACCCGCAAGTTATCGATGCGGCCTTTGTGGTTGAGGTAGAGGTGGTGACAGTGAATTCCCCTCTTTGGACGATGGTAGCAGTCCTCAGTGGTTGAAGCTTCCCCTGTCACGATCGACATGAGAGGGTGGGCGACAATCTGGTTATCCCGGATCGGAATGTGGATCCGGGTAACGCTGCTATCCTCGACCAACCTCGCCTTCAGCGCCTCCAGCTGACGGAAGATTTGTTGATTCTCTTCCACAACTTTCTGATTTTGTTGTTGTAAATGTCTGTTACGTTCTGCTTGTTGATTTAATTGACTTTGAATATGTTTTTTATCTGTTTTTAGCTTTGTGTTTTCTTCTTGTGTTGCTATGAAATCTTGGAGCTGATTGTCGATGGTAATTCTTTTTCTATTATATTCCTCTACTTGTTTGTTGAGATCCTTGTTGATTGCTTGTGTTGTGTATAACTGATTTTTTAAATGTTCGTTCTGCTTGCGTAGCATGTCTTGGTGCTTGATAATTTGTGGATGAGGCGTGAATGTGTTGCATTGTCTGCGTATGCCTGTTTCTGTGTTTTGATTGTTGGAATTGTTCTGAGCGTTGTCGTTTGAGTTGGACTGGGTGTTATCGTTGTTTTGTTCGGTGGTAGTCTGAGCGATTGTATTGTTGATAACTGTGGATGAATGTTCGCGTGTGGGTGATGGTGGAAGAGACGAGCTTTCGCTGCTGTCAATAAACACCGACATCCTTCGTCGCCTCGGACAGGGAGGGTTGTCCACTGTTTCGAAATCAGAGCCCTCTGTGATGGAGCTGAGGGCTTCCTCCTCCTCTACCTCCTCCGCTACCTCCTCCGGATTTGAAGATGGACGGCAGTCGGCTGCCTCCGTTAACAAAGCTGCTACAGCCGCCGTAGCCTCCGCAGTCGCGTCAGTCACCGGGGCTGTTGCAGCTCCTGAAGGCTCCGTAGCCGCCTTCGCCGCCTGGGCGCTGAGGAACTTTCGCAAGCTGATTATGTGCTTTGCAAATACGTTCCTCAGCGTCTCCTTATCCTCCTCGCCTGGGGAACAATCCTTATGCTCCCCATGCCACACTGTAGCTGTCACGTCCTTCGGCTTTTCCTGGGCGTGCGGCACGCAGTAATATATCATTCGATGCGCGCGCCGCACCCCTTTCGAGCAATTATGCTTTTTAAAGTTGGTCGCGCGGTAAATTTCACCGCAACGACACAACTTAAAAATTCGACGCGCGTTTGTGCCCTTAGTCATCTGAGGAGGAAAAAGATAACACGGAAAATATTTTCATTACGAGACGAGGAACAAAATAAGAT
>JALVNE010000160.1 GCA_027026755.1 Sedimenticola sp.
AACATTTTTCAACTCTTCCAGAACAGGACGATCATTTTTCTTAACCGTAGAGATATATCCTCTGATTCTGTTAAATATTTCACCGCCTCTGAAACTGGCAAATGTTCCTGATATCTTCTGTTTGACCTTAATCATTCTAAGATCTCTTTCCGCAAGATTATTTGTAAAAGGAACGTCAAAGTCTGTTAAAAATCGCAATGTTTCATGCCTGTGCTTTACCAGTCTGTCAAGTAAGTTCTTACCTTTTGGCTGTTTGTTCCTTCCTTTGGATTTTGCAGTTTTGGGTTCGGGTGGTGGATAATAGACCAGTGCATTTTGGCAAATTTTGTTATATTGGAATACAAAACGGTTCAGTTGTTTGACCGGCAATGCCGTTTGACCTCTTTTTTTAGCTCTGTGAACCGCTTGATTCATTGTTTGGAGCAATCGATGCATAGTGTGAGCCCAGAGCTCTTTCTCCTGTCTGGCTATAAAGGTTAACTCTCTTAAGTAGTGTGCGTTACAGTAGCTGTGCCGACACTGATAGCTATAATATGCACTCCAGTGGTCATGCACACAAACACCTTGATAATCAGGCAATATGCCCATCTCATTGATTGCCTCTTTCCCTCTTTTGGTATGAAGCATATAATGCGTCAGAAAGCCTGATGATACCACATGTGTGAAATGAAGTTTGCCTTTGATACTGACACCTGTCTCGTCACAATGTATCACTTTCTCCTGCAAAAGTAATCTTTTGATGTTCTCTTCATACGATTCAAGTTTGTCATAATAGTTTTGCAAAATAGTGTATATTGTCCCCGTGCTTATTTTATGGGAGGTAATATCTTCTATCATCTCAGAAATTCTTGCATAGGGCAGCATCTGGTAAGTATTACAGTAGGCTATTAGGGATTTTATATTCTCTCCGTATTGCACACTCGCGTTAAGCGTATCGGGGAAGGATGGTTTGTTTACACGCCGGCATTTTGGACATATTCTGGTATGTTGTTCATATTCTGTCACTTCCATTCTTATCTCAGGAATATCAAATATCTGTCTTTTGACTACGTTGGAACTTTCTACTTTGCCAAGATCACAGCCGCAATGGCATTTGTCAACAGATAAATGTACCGTACGATCCGGATCGGCTACTATTTTTAAATTGGTTCCTTTATGCCCTTTTTGTCCACCTCTTTTTTTACTCATTTTTGATTTTTTATTACTTGTCTTAGGCTCTTTTGTCAATTTGTTATCTGTTGAAGGCGGTTTTGAACTATTGGAGCTATCTTTGGAAATGATACTTTGAAGTCTTTTTATTTCATCGTTTTGTTGCTGGATTATCTCTTTTAGTTTTTCTATTTCCATAATGATATGCGCTGCTATTTCTGGATTGTTTTTACAAAAATCTACAGCTTCTTCATAATTCATTTTTGGATAATCCTTCTTGATTTATATATAGATATTATAGCCAAAAAGTGCTCACAAAGCCCTTAATTACGGGCTTTTAAAGGATTATTTTGATGGGTTTTCCGGTGTTGGTTTTTGGGGTGCTGAATGGTTAC
>JALVNE010000161.1 GCA_027026755.1 Sedimenticola sp.
GTCGGTGTTTGTCAAGGTAGTTTCCCCTTTTTTGAAATTACTGAGCCAGTGAAACAGGCTGTCCGTCTCTTTCCGGGTTTAGCGCAACGCTGCCGATTGGCGACAAGTTACGGATCTGCCCCGACCAGCGCTCAGGTCGCGCTTTTCGGGCGTCCTCATAGACTTTTGCTCGGCGAGCGAGAATCTCTTTGTCCTCTTGGCGATGACGCTGTTCGGGCGTGACGAATCGTATCGCGCTGTGGCGATGTGTCTGGTTATAGCCGGTAACGAACGCATCCACCCAGGCCCGGGCATCCGCCAGCGAGGCAAATCCATCAACGGGCCACTGTGGGCAGTATTTCAGTGTTCTGAACAGTGACTCCGAATAGGGATTGTCATTGCTGACACGGGGGCGGCTGTGCGAAGCGGTAATCCCCAGATCAAGCAGCTTCGCCTGCAAGGTCTGGGACTTCATTGGCGCGCCGTTGTCGGCATGCAATACCAAGGGCTGACGAAAGCAACCTTCTGCCAACACGGTACGCTGTATCAGCGAAGCGGCATGTTCACCCCCTTCGCATTCGTGCACTTCCCAACCGACGATCTTCCGACTGTAGATGTCCAGAATCAGGTAGAGGTAGTAGAACAGACCACGTACCCGGGCCGGCAAATAGCTGATATCCCAGGACCAAAGCTGGTTGGGGCCATCCGCGACATGGGTGGTCGGTGGCCGATGTTTGCGAGGGGCTTTGGCTCGGCCTCGGTGATGCAATTGATCGGCCTGCTTCAATACCCGGTAGAAGCTGGACTCGGACGCAAGGTAAATGCCCTGATCCGCCAGATGGGGGACGATCTGGCTGGGTGGCTGATGCGCATATTCCGCTTCGTTGCAGGTTTGCAGGATCGCCTCTCGCTCCTGCTCGGACAGCTTGTTGGCCGGTTCCGGGCGGGAGGCCGTTGGCCGCCTGTCTCCTTCGCCGCGGCGCCAGGAGCGGTAGGTCTGGGGGTGAATGCCGGCCTCATCACAGGCAAGCCGCTGTCTGGCGCCGGCCTCGATGGCGGTATTGATCCAGTCCACCAGTTGCTGGCGCTGCACTCGGGAAGTCATTCTTCCTCGCCCCCTTCCCATAGGGCATCCAACTTTTTTCGCAGCACCAGCAAGGCTGTCGTCTCCGCCAGGGCCTTTTCCTTGCGATGCAGTTCTCGCTCCAACTGTTTGATCTTGCGGGCTTGCTGGCGCTTCGCCTGCTGTTGGGCCTTGCGTTGCTGTTCGAGGGACTCGGTCCCTTCGATACAGGCCTTGCGCCATTGTCGAATCTGTTCGGGGTACAGCCCTTTGGAACGACAATACTCGCTGACTTGATGTTCATTCATCGACGCGGTTTCGACCACGGCGGCGAACTTGGCCTGCGCCGACCAAGCCTCCGATGTGGCTTTGCCGCTCCCTGGAACAACAGCGCCATCACTTATGGACTGCTTGCGCCAGTTGTACAGTGTTCCCGTTGAAATGCCTTCTTCCCGAGCCACTTCAGGTATCGGGCGGTTGTGCGGAGGCAACAGCTTTTT
>JALVNE010000162.1 GCA_027026755.1 Sedimenticola sp.
GATCTCATGGAGCTGCTGGGCAACCTGCTGGAGAATGCCTTCAAGTACGGTCATTCATGGGTTGGTGTACATGCCTGGAACCAGGAAGGCCTGCGGCTGGTCATCGAGGATGATGGCCCCGGTATTCCTTCCAGCGAATGGCCCCGTTTGTTGAAACGGGGACAGCGGGCCGATGAGAACAACCCGGGCCAGGGTATAGGCCTGGCCGTGGCCCGGGAGATCATCGGTCTGTATGGCGGTAGTCTGGAAGCCGGGCCATCGGAAGCCGGTGGCTTGAGGCTGGAGCTGCGGTTTCCAGAAAGCCCAGCTTCCTGACTGTTCAGGCTACTGAGACTCAGTGACGGTTGTCGTAGCGTATGCCCTTGCGGGTTTCTCTGATGGCCGCCCGTACATGCCACAACGCTTCCGCCCGGTGACCGCCCTTGTCACGGCTTGCGTTCTCAAGGGCCCGCTCGGCGACCAGCAACGCGTCCAGGGCCTTTTCCATGGCGGGCTGATATTCCGCGGTGCTGATGCTGCTGCAGCCCATGAGCAGCGTGGCGGCGGTCAGGGCCAGAGCATATCGGTTTCGTTTGGTGGTGTGCATCTTGGTTCTCCCGTGTAGCATTGGTATTGTGGGTAACGCCTTAACCCCCTCGATGGTTGACTGTGCCGAAAACGCGGGACAAGCAGCCCGATCAGGTTTGACCGGGATCAGATGCCGGGAAAAAAGCTGTGCGCCTCTTGGAAAAACCCCGCTCGGATGATGGTAGAGACGCAGACGCGCTGGTAGAATCGCGCCTTTTCAAACAACGGGTGCTGATCCTTTGAACAACCAAGACAAGCATAATCATTCCCTGTTTCTGTTGGTTCTGCTGTTGATGTTTCCCTTTGGCGCTTCGGCCCTCACCATGAGTGATGCCATCAGCAAGGCGGGACAGCAGCGTATGCTCAGCCAGCGTATGGTCAAGGACTATGCTCTGGTGGGGCAAGGGAAAATGCTCAGCGCGGTGAAGGAGATGGATGAAACCATCAAGCAGTTCGATGACAACCTGCAGGACTTGAACGGCTTTGTTGAAACCCGGCAGGAAAAAAAGGTTATCGGGAAGATCAACCGTCTGTGGTTTGCCTACAATCTGCTGGTCAGGACCAGGCCCAATCCCCGCCAGGCGCCCCAGGTAAACGCCATTGCAGACAAGATGCTCAAGTTTTCCGACCAGCTCACCCGCTTGCTGGAGAAGCGTAGTGGCACCAGCAAAGGAAAGCTCATCAATATCTCAGATCGCCAGCGCATGCTGTCACAGCGTATTGCCAAGTTTTATGTTTTCAAGGCTTGGGGGTTGGACAATGACGAATACAGCAAGGAATACGACAAGGCGGTGCAGGAATTCAGCGAGGCGTTGGATGTTCTGAAAAAGGCGCCGGAGAACACTTCAGAGATCAATGCCGCATTGAAGAAGGTGGAAAAGGACTGGAACACTTTCAAAATCAGCTTCAGGCTCAAGGGTGGGCATTTCATTCCCTCCCTGGTGGCCCGTTCCCTGGACAAGATACTGAGGC
>JALVNE010000163.1 GCA_027026755.1 Sedimenticola sp.
GCCGACCAGCAGGCCAAGCTGGTGGAAGCCGAAATCAAGCAGCGCGCCGCCGAGTTCACCAAGAAGCAATTGCAGCTGCTGGGTGAAGGTGAAAAGCTCAAGCTGCAGGAAATCGCCAAGGGTCAGCAAGCCCAGGCCGAAGTCCTGGGCAAGGACGCCGCCCTGCAGCTTGCGGCCCTGGAAAAGGCCCTGGAAGCCGCCAAGATGAACGCCGATATCGTGAAAGTGCCCACGGTACAGGTCATCGGCGGCCAGGCCGGCAGCTTCGAAGGCGCTGCCGCCATCCTGGGCGCCTCCAACATCATTCAGGCCATGTCAGGACTGACCTCCCAGCCTGACGGCCAGGAGACCCGCTAGACCGAACATTTCAGCTGGCCGCAGGAAAATTATTCTCGCTTACTGTATTTCATGGCGAATTTTGGAATATTGATGTGCTCCCTCTCCCTAACCCTTTCCCCCAAGAAGGGTGTCGCAAAAGGTGACAACCTCCGCGATGCAGGGATGCATCGCCATTTTCGATGGCTGTAAGACATTGAAAATAGAGGAACCGGAAAAGTCCAGGAAAAGGCTCTTACGACATCCTCCAAGGCGAGAAGGAGATTTTCCATGATCCCGGGTGGCGCAATCACGATACGAGACGGCTTGTCAGTTTTCCCCGACGGATTACCCGTCGCTTTTATCAGGCTTTAACAATCAAGTAACCGCCAGCACCAATCATAAGAGTGCCCGCTGTCTTTCTGGCCGCGTTTTCCATATCAGCTCTTTGCATGTATGTTGCCAAGTTTCGCCCAGAAATTGCATAGACAGTTTTAACACCACCAACGCTGAACACAGTTATAAGAACTATAATGGCTATATCCGATGCTCCGACAGCAAACATGTCCACGAATACCGGCAACAAGCTTGCATAAAACACTATTGCTTTGACGTCTCCCAATGTCAGAATGAAACCAGCCATGAAACTGGCGAGCAAACCCCGTTCGTTGCTGCCTCTAGCTGCCGTCAATATGGTTTGATCACGCCGAAAAAACAGCGAAAAACCGACCCATATAAGATAAAGGCCGGCCAGCAGCCTCACAAACACAAACAAGCTACCCATCGCCTCGGCCACTACGGTGAGGCCTGAGATGGCCAAGGCAACAAACACCACATCTCCGAATACAATACCGGCAGATGCGGCAATGCCATTTGAAATACCCATGGTGGCAGATCGTGTAATCACAAAAACCACACTGGTACTTGGTATTGCGGAAAGCGTGACCATGATTACCGACAGCATCATCGATTCATATATGCTCATTTTTCACATACTCAACGCTAACCAAGGATGTGCCGCCCATTCATGGCTGCAAGCCATTGAAAATGAAGGAAGCGGGAAACGGCGTTATGACCGTCGGTCGGGCTTCAGCCCGACAATCCACCGTTGTGTGTCGGACTGAAGTCCGACCTACAGGCGCATGTCTTTTCATCATCTCGAATGGCCCGTCCAGGTAGGGGCTACCATGCACTTCTTGGCACGAACTCTGCCCCTCTCCA
>JALVNE010000164.1 GCA_027026755.1 Sedimenticola sp.
CTGTGAGCGGGCCTATGAGGCCTTTGGCCAGACGGAATACACCGCGCTGGCGTCGATCTCTGTGAGCCACCTGTACAACCTGAGAAAGTCCACCCCCTACGCCCGGCAACGACGGGGAATAACCCATTTTCTTCCTCGATTCGCTCTCTCTCAGTCCCAGTTAGAATCCCACATCGGTGGGGTGACTTGTATCCTGACAGAGGGGGAAAAGGGAGTGTGTAGAGCCTCAGCCCAACCTACGTGCTCAGTTGCTAAACCAAAAAAGGAGATCCCCCAGCTCTGCTGGGGAGGCATACACAGTTTGACAGAAACAGGAGTCTCATAGTAACTCCCAAGCGTGAGCCGCGAAGCAACACGCAAAGGAGAAACCATGAGACAAGTAAATGGTTTAAGCCACACACGGTGGGAGTGTAAGTATCATATCGTCTTTATTCCGAAATATCGGCGTAAGAGGCTATTTGGTCAGATCAGGAAAGAGCTTGGAGAGGTATTCCATCGGCTGGCGAGACAGAAAGAAAGCGTGATCGAGGAAGGTCATATCATGTCCGAACATGTGCACATGATGATATCGATTCCGCCGAAGTATGCTGTATCGCAGGTGGTGGGTTACATCAAGGGAAAAAGTGCGATCCCTATTGCTCGGTCGTATTTAGGTCGGAAGAGGAACTATGTGGGGCAGCATTTTTGGGCCAGAGGTTATTTCGCATCGACGGTAGGTCATGACGAGCAGGTGATCCGTGAGTATATGGGCACCAAGAGGCGGAAGACTGCCGGGTAGATCAATTACAGTTTATGTGAGCCCCTTTGAGGGGCCCAAGGAGCCGACAGGCGACGTTAATCAGACCGCTTTGAGCGGTTCACAACTAAAGCCCCCGGCTTTGCCGGGGGGTGATTTAACGCGTGCCGGGCATGCCGGCTGACTGGTGGGGTGAAAGTCCCCACGCCAACCTGGTGGAGGTGAAGGCTAGCGAAGCGCAAGGGCGTTGTTGCGAAGCAGGGTCTGAAGGAAGCGTGTAGCAAAGGTACGAGCCGACGAACAGGAACTGGATATTAAGGCGCCAAGGCCGGACGAGTTAGCGTGAGATAACGAAGTCCATATCCACCAAGGGCCGGAAGCGTAAATTCAGCGGTTGTGTACGGAAAGTCAGCAAGAGGGATCGGCTTACCCCGGGAGGCTTGTATGGTTGTCTCGGTATCGGGACTGGTGGTATCGAGAGGTGCCATATCGCCCTACAGGAGTCAGCAAAGGGCATAATAGGTCATGGGATGATGACTGAAGGCCCGAACGGTAGGGAAGGCCAGTAGGTGTTTGAGACTTATGGATACTGAGCAAGGCAGACAAGTCCAGAAGCGGACCTCAAACCGGGGAGCCGTGGTGAAGCCACGGGGGCCGGGGGCGAAGGCTGAGGTAGACGTAGCATCTCGGGCAACCGAACACCTGATGTTTGGCATGGAGCTGATGGAGGTAATCTGTGAGCGAGGCAACCTGAGAGCGGCGTTGCAGCGTGTCAGGCGCAACCAGGGGAGTCCGGGAG
>JALVNE010000165.1 GCA_027026755.1 Sedimenticola sp.
TGGTCGGCAGCTACCGCATCTCCGATATCGTGCTCGGGGTGATCGCCAATGTGTTCTTCCAGGACATGGGCTTCACCAAGCCGGAGATCGCCACCGTGGTCAAGACCTTTGGCCTGTTCATGACCTTGGCCGGCGGCTTTCTCGGCGGCGTGCTGGCGGCAAGGCACGGGGTCATGCGCATCCTGTTTCTCGGCGCGCTGCTGACGGTGCTCACCAACCTGCTGTATCTGTTGCTGGCGGGCGTCGGCCACAACATCCCGCTGCTCTACCTGGTGATCTCGGCCGACAACCTGACCGCCGGGCTGGCCAGCGCCGCCTTCATCGCTTTCCTGTCCGGGCTGACCAATACCTCGTTCACCGCGGTACAGTATGCCATCTTCAGCTCGCTGATGAGCCTGTTCCCGAAGATCATCGGTGGCTATTCCGGTTCCATGGTCGACAGCATCGGCTATCCGAATTTCTTCCTGTTTGCCTCCCTGCTCGGGGTTCCGGTGCTGGGCCTGGTCTGGCTGGCCAACCGCTGGCTGCTCGTACAACAGGCAAAAACCTGAACCCGTGCGCGGAAACGCGGTCTGATTGCATGCAAAATGTGAAATAGTCCCAATCTTGTCCACCCAAGAGCGGAATCGCATATAATTTCAGGAAAGGGATGACATCATGATCAAGGCTCTGCAACGCTTTCAAATCAATCGCTGCTTCCGCAAGCGGCGCTACGAACGGGCGCTCGAACTGCTCGAGCCCCTGGCACGCAACAACGATGCCCAGGCCCAGTTCCTGCTCGGACTGGTCTATTCCAATGCCTGGAAGGAACTGGGCGAGGACGATGCCTTCCTCGCCGAGAAATGGTTCAATCGCGCGGCCGAGAATGGCCACCGCATCGCCCAGCTGATGCTGGCGGATTTCTACGCCCTGGATGCCCGGCGCCCCGAGCAGCTGAAACGGGCCGTCAAATGGTATTTGCGCGCGCACAATGGCGGCTGTCCGACCGCCGGGCGCAAGCTGGCCGCGCTGTACCTGAAGCACCGCGAGCATATCGACATGGAGATCAATACCGCCGGTCTGCTCTGCGAAGCCGCCGACCAGGGTGATTACAAGGCCGCAGTGCTGCTGGCCTGGATGTACAAGAAGGGCCTGTGCGGCTTCCCCGCCGATTTCCAGCGCTTCGAATACTGGTGGCACAAGCTCAGGCAGATGAGCAAACGCTATACCCGTCTGCCCCCGCAGGACGAACTGCTCCACTACTGACGGATCCGGGGTCGGGCAGTCTCCACACTCCCGTTTGGGGTATCGGCATTCAGGCAGATGGGCCGTCTGTGTCCGGGTCTGTATTGTGCATATTCCCGTATCCTGAAACCCTTGCCACGGGTATCAAAATAAACAATTTATCACCGTTTCATGGGTAAATTTAATTTGTGTTAATGATTATTCATGGAATCTCATACAGACTGCCCGGCTTCCAATAACTAATAAATCCTTAAGGAAGGACATAATCATGAAATTGAAGGTCTATCTCGGCTTGTTGCTCGCCAGCCTTGTTCTGTTCTCGAATGCCGGTTGGTCTGATACACCCAAAACCCTGGTTTTCTCCGCGATACCCGACCAGGACGAAACCCGCCTGAAACAGCGCTTTGGCGCCATCGCCGAGTATTTGCAGAAAAAGCTGGGCGTGCCGGTGAAGTATGTTCCGGTAAAATCCTACGCGGCCGCGATAACGGCCTTTCGTAACAATCAGGTACAGCTCGCCTGGTTTGGCGGTCTGTCCGGAGTTCAGGCACGGCTCAAGGTTCCCGGTTCGAAGGCCATTGCACAGGGCATAGAAGACACCAAATTCCGTTCCTACTTCATCGCCAATCACAGCACCGGCCTCAAGCCCAGTGACGAATTCCCCAAGGGCATCGCCGGCAAGACCTTTACTTTCGGCTCCAAGGGCTCGACTTCCGGCAGGTTGATGCCTCAGTACTATATCGAAAAACACATGGGTAAAAGTGTAAACGATGTCTTCAAACGGGTCGGCTTCAGCGGCAATCATTCCAAGACCATCGCACTGGTACAGAGCGGTGCCTATGAAGTGGGCGCGGTAAACTTCCAGGTCTGGAAAAAGGAACTGGAGGAAGGCAAGATCGACACCGGTAAGGTCTCGGTGATCTGGCAGACCCCGACCTATCCGGATTATCAATGGACCATTCGCGGTGATGTGGACAAGGTATGGGGCAAGGGCTTTACCGAAAAGGTCAAGAAGGCCCTGCTGGACATGAAAGACCCGGAACTGCTGAAGCGCTTCCCCCGTTCCGGCTTCATTGAAGCCAAGAACGAGGATTATCTGCCCATTCTCGAAACCGCCAAGAAGATCGGGTTGATTGATTGATACAACTGCAATCGGCCAGCGCCAGTTATCAGGGCGTCGTCACACTCCATGATATCGATTTGCAGGTCGGCAAAGGCGAGAAGCTGGCGCTGGTCGGGCAGAGCGGCTCGGGAAAATCGACATTGATCAAGCTGATCTATGAGCGATATCCCGAGCAGGCTGCCCTGGTGCCGCAGGATTATGGGCTGGTCGATCAGCTTTCCGTGTTTCACAATGTGTACATGGGTCGACTGGATCGGCACTCGACGTTGTATAACCTTGTGAATCTGATCCGTCCCAAACCGGATCAGGTTGCAAAGGTGCGCTCCATATTGCTTCGCCTGCAACTCGAAGACTATCTGTATCGTCCTGTCGGACAGTTGTCGGGAGGCCAGAAACAGCGGGTGGCCGTAGCGCGAAGCCTGTTTCAGGGCGGGTCTGTTTTATTGGCCGATGAGCCCGTCTCGTCGGTGGATGAGCAGCAATCCCGCCTGGTTCTGAAGCAAATGCTGAAAGGCTTCTCGACCGTAATCCTGGCCTTGCACGATATCCAGTTGGCGCTGGGGTTTTGCGATCGTATCATCGGGCTGGAACAGGGCCGGATCGTCCTCGACAGCCCGGCAGGATCACTGTCCGAAGAAGACTTGTTGAGCCTGTATTGACCAGCAGCCTGTCGTACTTGGGGGTATCTCTGTGTCGAAACTGACCACAATGCCTGTTGACAAGGCAGGGATGCGGGTCGAGCTCTCCCGTGGATAGCGTTTACAAGCACTCGCCCTCGTGGAAGGTCAGCTGGCTGTTTGTCTCTGTGGCCGTCTTCAGCCTGTTTTTTTCCGATATCGAAGTGATCAGCCTGGAGCCCTGGCAGGAACTGCAAAGGCTCTTCCTGGGCTTGCTGACACCGGACTGGTCAAACCTGCCGGAGATTGGCGAAGCCTTCCTGCAAACCGTCGCTTTTGCCATTCTTGGGGTTGCATGCGGCAGTTTGCTGGGTTTTCTGCTGGCGCTGATTTTCCACTGGCGCTGGGTACAGGTTGCGTGCGCTTTCGTTCGCGCCATCCATGAGTTGTTCTGGGCGCTCATCTTCTTGCAAATCTTTGGCTTGCATCCCCTGACCGGATTGCTGGCGATCGGGCTCCCCTATATGGCCACCTTCGCCAAGGTGTATGCCGAGATCATGGAGGAAAGCGACAAGTCCCCGTTGCGGGCCATACGGCCCAATGCGTCCGTTGTTTCGATTTTTTTCTATGCCCGGCTTCCCGGGTTGTGGGAACATTTCAAGACCTATACCTTGTATCGGCTGGAATGCGGGTTGAGGTCCAGCGCCATCCTCGGCTTTGTTGGTCTGCCCACGCTGGGTTATACGCTCAGCTCCGCCTTCATGGAGGGGCATTACTCGGTCGTCTGGGCGCTGCTGCTGCTGTTTTATCTTGTGATAGCGACGATCCGCTATTGGGTGCGTCCGTCGTTACTGCCCGTTTATATTGTTGCCGCGCCTTTCATCGTCGCCAATGACAGCACCATACTGTTCGATAATGTACAGCGTTTCTTTACCGAGGATATCGTTCCGGCGCCGATCAGGCGTGGCGAGAGTTTTTCGGACATCTGGCATTGGTTCAGTGACTTGCTTGTCACTCAGGCATTGCCCGGAATCCTCAATACCGTCGTCCTGACCCAGATTGCACTGGTCGTATCCGGCATCCTTTCCTTGTTGTTTTTTCCCCTCATATCGACCCATTTTTTCAACAGGATCGGGCGCAGCCTGGGGCATGGCTTCCTGGTCGTATTGCGTACCACTCCCGAATACATACTTGCCTACATCCTGCTCCAGTTGTGGGGGCCTTCCATGCTTCCCGCCATCGTGGCCCTGGGTCTGCACAACGGAGCCATCATCGGGCATTTGATCGGTCGATACAGTTCGGAAATCCGGTTGAGAGTGGATGCCAGTGGAGGTCTGAACCGCTATCTCTATGAACTCTTGCCGCGCCTGTACGGACAGTTTCTGGCCTTCCTGTTCTATCGCTGGGAAATCATCATGCGCGAATCCGCCATACTCGGTATCTTGGGTATAGCCACGTTGGGTTTTTATATCGACAGCGCGATACAGGAATTGCATTTCGACAAGGCGATGGTTCTCATCGTGATTACCGCTCTGCTGAATATAGTGGTTGATGCCCTGTCCCGCTATGTTCGCGCCAAACTCAGGCTCAGAACCGATATCGATTGTCGCGCCGACGATGAGTATTGTGTGGCCAGAGAGTGATCTTGCCGATTTGCGCCGTGTTTCGGTTCAGTAGTGCCGTCGAAGAAGGTAGAATGCCCTGCTCTCTCGAACCCGACCGGATACCCCGTTGAAACAACAGATTCAATCCCTGATCGGCGAAGCCCTGTCGCGGCTGCACTCGCAGCAACAGTTGCCTGCACAATTCGCGCCGAAGATCCTGGTCACGCCTTCCAGGGACAAGTCCCAGGGCGATTTTGCCAGCAATATCGCGCTGATGGGCGCCAAGTCGGCCGGTCAGCCGCCGCGCGAGCTGGCGGAGCGGATCGTGGCTGCGCTGCCCGAGGCCGAATGGCTGGAACGGGTGGAGATCGCCGGTCCCGGCTTCATCAATTTCTTCCTGCGCAGCGG
>JALVNE010000166.1 GCA_027026755.1 Sedimenticola sp.
GAGCAGGCCAGCAATCAAGGCCACCGACTGGTAACCAAGCAATCTCATACTCATGGGGCGATAATGGCACGGCAATGGGCGGACATCAAGGTGGTGTCTGAAGACGCCCTCACATCCCCGGGCCAAGGTCCATGTCATGCAGGCGGTTGATCTGATTCAGGTTGCGGTCGTATTCCCGTTCCAGGGCGTCGATTTTGCCGTTCCAGTACAGACTGATGGCTGCCATGCGTTCGGGATGGGTGAGGGCGGCATTGGCCAGTTCCTGTTCCTTGCGTTGCTGCAGTTGGTTGACCTGTCGGCGGAGGCGGGCGTTTTGCTGTTCCAGTTTTCGCGCCGATGCGCGCAAGGCGGCCCGTCGGTTATTGTCACGGTGATGATGCGGGCGGCTGTTGTCGATGATGGTCAGCCGCCGGGGCTGAGGCTGTGGCAGGGGTGGCGGTGGCGCAAAGTGCATTTCCCTGGCGCCGGGGCAGGGCCGGTCGGAATATTCGATGCCCTGGGGCGTTTCGCATTTGTAGGCCGCAGCGCTGGCGGTTTGAGAAACCAGCAGCAACATGACCAGGGAAGCCTTCTTGCATATCGGGTTTGGTTGGGACATGGGACTGTAACTTTCGTGGCTGTGAATGGGGGGGCATGCGGGGCTTTGTCCCTGACCGACGAAAAAGTTTCGTTGGCTTACGCGGGTTGCTCTTTGCATTCTTCCTCTGGCGGCGTTCCGGCGCAGATGCCTTCCACTTCCAGAGTGATGTGACTGACCCGGGGCAGGCGTGCTTTTATATCCTGTTCGATTTCGTCGATGATGCTTTCGGCGCGGCCGATGATGACTTCCACGCTGGCCCGGTCCAGGGCGTATTGTTGAAGCTGGGTTTTCTGATGCTCGTTTTTTGCCAGTTCGTTCAGTATCTTTTGGCTGGCGTCAAGGATTCTCCGGCGCAGGCCATTGACCATGGCCTCTTCCTTGAGTTCGATCTCCGCCACCAGCACCGTATGGCTTTCGTCGATGACGATGGAACGCAGGTCGTGATAGCGCTCCAGTTCGGGATGATCCTCGACGATGTCCATGAACAGCCTTTCGGCTTCCCTGTCGCGCATGTCGGCGAGAAAGCGCATGTTGATGAAGCTGAGGTAGAAGGCGATGCCGCCGAGCATGATGGCGATGAGGGCGGAGAAGACGATGTCGTATTCCGCATGCCCGGTAACGGCGGTGAGAACGATGCCCAGTGCCGCCAGGGTGAGGCCCAGCATGGCGGCGGAGTCTTCCAGGACGATGGCCAGGAGGGTGGGATCGTCTGCCTTGGCCAAGTAGGTGATGGGGCTGGTTTCTCCGGCAGCGCGCATGCGGTGCAGAAATTCCTTCATGGCCACCAGGAAGGAATAGCCTTCCAGCAGAAAGCCCACGGCCAGCACGCCGAGGTTGATCCACAGGGCGCTGATCTGGTGGCCGAAAACGTTGGCGGTTTCGATGATGTGGCTGCTGCCCAGGCCTTCCCAGCTGTGCCAGGCGTGGGACAGGCCCAGGCCGGCACCGATGGAGAACAGGCCAATGGCGGACCACAGGTTCCACAGGTATTTTTTCTGGCCGTGGCCGAAGGCGTAGCGGGTGTCGGCGGGTTTTTCACTTTCGCGCAGGCCCAGGAACAAAAAGCCCTGGTTGAGGGTATCCATGAGACTGTGTACCGCCTCGTTGGCCATGGAGGCGGAGCCGCTGAGGAGGCTGGCGATGAACTTGATTACCGTCACCAGGCCGTTGGAGACGATGGCGGTGATGACGGCGTTTTTAGAACTGTGCGACATTGGTGGGCATTTCCTGTTGTTTCGTTTGCTTGCGGTCCAGATAGACATCCACGCCGGTTTTGATGAGGGCCAGGAGCACCAGGCTGGTCATGGGGTAGGGCAGGAACATGAGCAGGCCGCCGCTCAGCAGCACCACCAGGTGCAGCACCACGACGCGCTTGTAGGGCTGGGCCATGACCAGGTTCAGGGACGTGGAGCTGGCCGTGCCGTTGGCCAGGTCGGAGAAAAACTGTACGCCATGACTGAGCAGCAGCCCCAGCAGGGCCAGTGGCAGGCCGGGGGTGCCGGTGACCAGGTTGACCACGGCGTTCTGGGTCATTTCCTGGTTCAGGAACAGAGAGAACACGAACATGCCATGGACGAAGGTGAAGAAGCCGTAATGGAACAGGAAGAAAACCGTCATGAACAGCCGGTTGGGCAGCTTGTAGCCATCGTCCGGGTGATTGCTTGCGGCCACGAAGAAGCGTGGAATCTGCCACAGGGCCACCACTACGTTCTCCGCCCAGTACAGGAACAGGATGCGGGCCGGGTCCCAGCCCATGTACAGGGCGATGACCAGTGACAGCAGGTTGAAGGCGATCAGTGCGGCCAAAGGCAGCTTCATCATGTCTCCAGGGGAAGCACCAGCATGCGCGAGTTGCGTTGCCAGTTGTAAAGATTTTTCTTTCTGCCCGGCAGTTGTGATACGTCCGCGGTGATGAAGCCCCTTTCCCGAAACCAGTGAGCCGTGCGCGTGGTAAGGACGAACAGCTTTTTCAGTCCCCTGTCCAGGGCCTGCTTGCGCAGCTGTTCCAACAGCTGGTCGCCCCGACCGCCCTGGCGGTAGTCCGGGTGCACCACCAGGCAGGCCAGTTCCGCCATCTTTTCCTTTTCGAAGGGGTAGAGGGCGGCGCAGGCGATGATGGCGCCGTCGCGTTCGATGACGCTGAACTGGCTGATTTCGTTTTCCAGGTATTCCCGGGAGCGGCGCACCAGCACCCCGGCTTCTTCCAGGGGCTTGATGAGTTCCAGGATGCCGCTCACGTCGTCGATGCGCGCCTGGCGCAGGGTTTCCCAGCGCTCGGCGGTGATCAGGGTGCCCGCGCCGTCCCGGGTGAACAGCTCGGTGAGCAGCACGCCATCCTGGCGCCGGGGCAGGATGTGGGCCCGGGCCACGCCGTTGCGGCAGGCCTGGGCGGCATTGCGCAGCACGCGCTGCAGTTGTTCATCCAGGGTTCTGCGCCGCTTGAGCAGGGCGTCCACTTCCCGGGGAAGCATGCTCTCGATGAGCTTGCGGCGGCTGTCCGTGAGCTTGTTGTCCGTGAGAAAGACGAGCTTGTCCGCATGCAGTTCCCGGGCGATGGCGGCGGCCACGTCGGCGGCATTCAGGTTGAAGACCTCTCCCGTGGGGGAATAGCCCAGGGGCGATACCAGCACCATGGCGCCAGCGTCCAGGCGCTGTTTCATGGCGGCGCTGTTGATGCGCCGCACCTCTCCCGTGTGCTGGTAGTCCACGCCGTCGATGATACCCAGAGGCCTGGCGGTGACGAAGTTGCCCGAGTCCACGGCGATCTGGGCCCCGGCCATGGGGGAGTTGGCCAGGCCCGTTGAGAGCAGGGCCTCGATTTCCACGCGCACCGTGCCCGCGGCTTCCTTCACGCACAGCAGGGCCTGTTCGTCGGTGACCCGCATGCCGTTGATGACCTGCATGTTCGCGCCGCGCAGCTTCAGGCGCTCCTCGATCTGCGGGCGGGTGCCGTGCACCAGCACCAGACGCAGGCCCAGGCTGTGGAGCAGGGCGATGTCATGGATGAGCTTGTCGAAATTCCCGTCCTGCACCGCCTCGCCGCCAAAGGCCAGCACCAGGGTGCTGCCCCGGTGGGCGTGAATGTAGGGCGATGCCTGGCGGAACCAGCAGACGAAGTTGGCGGCGTCCTTGTTCATGGCAGGCATCATATCAGGTCATGCAGAAACGATGAACGAGTTGCTGGATGATCTGGATGCCGGGCCGGATCTGGTCCATGCTCAGGAATTCGTCGGGCTGATGGGCCTGGTCGATGCTGCCGGGGCCAAGGATCACCGTGTCCATGCCCAGTTGCTGCAGGAAAGGGCCCTCGGTGCCGAAAGCCACGGCTTCGGCCGGGTGGCCCGTGAGTTGTTCCGCGGCGCGCACGATGTCCGCCGAGGCCGGTGTCTCCAGGGCCGGGATACCGCCGAACAGGGAATGGCGCTCCAGCTTCAGCCCCGTGGGCGCCAGTGTCCGGGCCAGGCGCTGGTCCAGCTCCCCGCGCAGGCTGTCCAGGTCCATGCCCGGCAGGGGGCGGATGTCGATATGCAGCTCGCACTGGCCACAGATGCGGTTGGGGTTGTCGCCGCCGTGGATGTGTCCCAGGTTGACCGTGGGCGTGGCGACCTCGAACAGGGGATTGGAATGGCGCTGCTGCAACTCCCGTCTCCAGGCCATGATTTCCGCCAGCACCAGGCTCATGCCTTCCAGGGCGTTGTTGCCCAGGGCCGGATTGCTGGAATGTCCCGAACGGCCGGTGACGCGGATGCATTCCATGGCAATGCCCTTGTGCAGGCGGACAGGCCGCAGCCCCGTGGGCTCGCCGATGACCGCGTGCCGGCCCAGGGCCTGGCCTCTGTCCGCCAGAGCCCGGGCGCCGCTCATGGAGCTTTCCTCGTCCGCCGTGGCGAGAATCACCAGAGGATGTTTCAGTTTTGCCAGATCCAGCTCACGCAGGGCGTCCAGCACCAGGGCGAAAAAGCCCTTCATGTCCGTGCTGCCCAGGCCGTAGAGCCGGTTGTCCCTTTCCGTGAGGGTGAAGGGGTCGCTGCGCCAGCGGCTGTCATCGCAGGGCACCGTGTCCGTGTGGCCGGAGAGCACCAGCCCATGGGAACCGCTGCCCGCGCTGGCCACCAGGTTGAACTTGCCGGGATGGCCGGGCACGGCCAGCTTCTGTATGCGAAAGCCCATGCCCGCCAGCCATTGGGCCAGCAGGTCGATGACGCGCACATTGGGCTGGTTCCACTGGGCGCTCACGCTGCTTACCGAGGGCTCGGCGATGAGGCGCCGCATCATGTGCAACAATGGTGGTGGTTGCGTAATCTTCATAAGGTTCCGTGCTGTTTCCTGACTGGAAAGGTTTTCTAGCTTAAGTGTTCTGTGAAGGGCTGACCAGCGTCCCGGGGGCTCGGG
>JALVNE010000167.1 GCA_027026755.1 Sedimenticola sp.
AATGCGTCCTGCATTTTGCCCTGCGGGTCGCGCTGCCGCGCGATAAAATCGCTCCCGGCGATTTTTGTCGAACTCCCGACATCCTGCTCCCAAAGCAGGCGCGCTACCAGACTGCGCTATACCCCGATGCCGCCACCGCTTTTGGCGAAGGCGGTGCATCATACTCAAGGCCCCAACTTTAGTCAATAATTCCAGCAAGCCGGTTCCCACCATCCCAGGCAGGGCCTTGTTGTGACCGGTTACAAGTTTATTGGGTTTTCCATCAATTCCCGGCTGATTTTTCCCTGGCAAAGCTCTACACTCAATTGACCAAAGGATACCACCATGATTTCCCCGAATCCGCTGGCAATCGATACTTGCGCGGCGTTACTCAACACCCTCCCCCGCTTGGAGGATGTCGTAAAAGCCCGTCCCTGCATTGCGGAGGAGGAACTTTCCATGATCCGGGTAGGTCAGACTTTTAGCACAGGAACACCATCATGAAAACAACAGTGTTGTACTCCGGCCTGGCTCTGATTCTGGCGGGCATTCCAGTTTCTTCGGCCATGGCCGGAATGTATCGCTGGGTCGATGACCAGGGAAACGTGGTCTATTCCCAGCAGCCTCCGCCGGACAGCCGTAATGTGCGGGAAATTGCACCACCTCCTCCACCGGCGGAGAAGGCGGAGAACAACAGCCAGTCCCTTCAGGAACTTCAGAAAAAGCTCGATGCCGCCGCCCAGGAAAGGCACAAGGCAGCGGAAGAAAAGCAAAAGGCCAAAGCTGAGCAAGAGCAGCGGAAGAAGCGCTGCCAGGCTGCCAGGCGGGATCTCAAGGCCCTCCATGAACGCCCACCCAACACCCTATACAATATGCCCGATGGCAAGTGGAAACGGCTCACGCCCGAAGAGCGGGCCAAGAGAATCAAGACGCTCAAGGAAGCCATCGAAACCAACTGCAAGAAATAGGTGACGCCATGCCCCTGCTTACCCTGACCACCAATCTTTCCCTGACGCCTGAGCAAAAGAGCGCCCTGCCGATGAAGCTTTCGGCGGAAACCGCCCGACTGCTGGGCAAGCCCGAGAGTTACGTCATGGTCATCGTACAGGATGATCAGATCATGACCATGGGCGGCAGCGACGAGGGCACCGCCTACCTCAAGCTCAAGAGCCTGGGTTTGCCCGAGAATGACACCCCGTCATTGTCGGAAGCCCTGTGCGATCTGGTCAACGAAACCCTGGACATCCCCACGGACCGTATCTACATCGAGTTCTTCAATCCACCCCGCCACCTGTGGGGCTGGGACCGCGGCACCTTCGGCTGACGTCGCCAGTGATCTTCGGACAGGACCGCAACCGCCTGCGGCGCTACTACCTGCAGGCCTGGCGGAAAAAGCAGGCTGGCGAGGCGCTGGAGCCCCTGGAAAATCTCATTGCCGCTGTCATTGGCCAGCATCCGGAATACCATGCCCTGCTGGAGTCCGAAGATGCCCTGGACCGGGACTTCACCCCGGAGGACGGCCAGAGCAATCCCTTCCTGCACATGGGGATGCATATCAGCTTGGCGGAGCAAATTGGCACGGACCGCCCTCCCGGCATCCGCGACATTCATCAACAACTGAGCAGCCGCCTGGGTGACCCGCACCAGGCGGAACACCAGATGATGGAATGCCTGGGTCTGGTTCTGTGGGAGGCCCAGCAGCAGAACCGCGCGCCCGATGAACAGGCCTATCTGGAATGCCTGAAAAACCTCGCCCCCTGACATCCGTTGGTCGGGCTTCAGCCCGACAACAACACCCATGGCGGAAATTGTCGGACTGAAGTCCGACCTAGGTTGTTATCATTGCTCCCATGAACCAGACCCCGCCTCACGACCTTTTCGGCTACCGCAAATACTGGGCGCACAAGTTCACCCCGGCCCCCTTCCTGCCCATGAGCCGCGAGGAAATGGACGACCTGGGCTGGGACAGCTGCGACATCATCATCGTCACCGGCGACGCCTATGTGGACCAGGCCAGTTTCGGCATGGCCATCGTAGGCCGGCTGCTGGAAGCCCAGGGCTTTCGCGTGGGCATCATCGCCCAGCCCCGCTGGCAGGACACGGAAGATTTCATGAAGCTGGGCCGCCCGAACCTGTTCTTTGGCGTCACTGCGGGCAACATGGATTCCATGGTCAACCGCTATACCTCGGATCGGAAGATTCGCTCCGACGACGCCTACACCCCCAACGCCGAGGGCGGCAAACGCCCTGACCGGGCTTCCCTGGTGTACAGCCAGCGCTGCAAGGAAGCCTACAAGGGCATCGCCGTGGTCATCGGCGGCATCGAAGCCTCCCTGCGGCGCATCGCCCACTACGATTATTGGCAGGACAAGGTACGCCATTCCGCCCTGGTGGACAGCAAGGCTGACATCCTGCTCTACGGCAACGCGGAACGGGCCATCGTCGAGCTGGCCCATCGTCTGGCGGCAGGCGAGGCCATCCGGGACATCCGCGATCTGCGCGGCACCGCCATCCTGCGCAGCAAGCTGCCGGAACATTACAGCCACATCGATTCCACGGACGTGGAAGCCCCGGGGCCGGCCCAGCCCCCGGCCAACCCCTATGCCAGCGCGACCGCCCCGCCCACAGGCGCTGACACCCAGGTGGTCACTCTGCACACCCGCCCCAGAACACTCGACCGGGCGCGCACCGCCATCCTGCTGCCTTCCTACGAACAGGTGAAACGCGACCCGGTACTCTACGCTCACGCTTCGCGCATCCTGCACCTGGAGTCCAATCCCGGCAACGCCCGGGCGCTGGTGCAGAAACATGGGCAGCGTTATCTGTGGGTCAATCCGCCGCCCATCCCCCTGAGCACCCGGGAGCTGGACCGGGTCTATGAGCTGCCCTACCAGCGCCGTCCCCATCCCGCCTATGGCGACGCGCGCATTCCCGCTTACGAGATGATCCGCTTTTCCATCAACATCATGCGGGGCTGTTTTGGCGGCTGCAGTTTCTGCTCCATTACCGAACATGAAGGACGCATCATCCAGAACCGTTCGGAAAAGAGCATCCTGAAAGAAATCGAAACCATCCGCGATACCGTGCCCGGCTTCACCGGCAACATCTCCGACCTGGGCGGCCCCACGGCCAATATGTGGCGCCTGCACTGCAAGGATCCCAAAATCGAGACCTCATGCCGCCGCTTGTCCTGTGTCTATCCTGGCATCTGCAAGAACATGAAGACTGACCAGATGCCCCTGGTGCGCCTGTACCGCAAGGCCCGGGCCATCCCCGGCATCAAGCGCATCTTCATCGCCTCGGGCCTGCGCTACGACCTGGCCGTGGAAACCCCGGAGTATGTGAAGGAACTGGTCACCCACCATGTGGGCGGCTATTTGAAGATCGCCCCGGAGCATACGGAGCCCGGCCCCCTGTCCCACATGATGAAACCCGGCATTGGCACCTATGACCGCTTCAAGGCCATGTTCGAGAAATACTCCAGAGCGGCAGGCAAGGAGCAGTATCTGATTCCCTATTTCATCGCCGCCCACCCCGGCACCACGGACGAGGACATGCTGCAACTGGCCCTGTGGCTGAAGCGCAACGGCTTTCGCGCCGACCAGGTGCAGGCTTTTCTGCCCTCCCCCATGGCTCTGGCCACGGCCATGTGGCATACGGGCTACAACCCCCTGAAAAAAGTCACCCGGCGAAAAAAGACCGTTTTCGTTCCCCGGGGCATGAAGCAGCGCCGCCTGCACAAGGCCTTCCTGCGCTACCACGACGCCAACAACTGGCCCCTGCTGCGCGACGCTCTGAAGAAGATGGGGCGCGCTGACCTCATCGGCAACGGCAAACATCAGCTGGTGCCCGCCTGGCAGCCTAGGGGCACCGCAGAGCAAACCAACAATGGCAGCCGCCCCTTTCGCAGCCAGCACGTCCGCACCGCCAAGCCTGCCAGAACACGCCGGCGGTCCCCGTCCCGCAAGCGCCGCTGAACCAGGTCACGGCTGCTGCTGTCAAACGGATGTGGAACCATGCCCAACCCTCTCTTGCCCGTAGGGAATGGTTGTTGATTTCGGCCTGAAAACGCTCACGCACAGCCTCCGCGATGCAGGGATGCATCGCCATTTTCGATGGCTGTATGCCATTGAAAATGGAGGTATCGGAAAATCGCACTTTTCCGAGTCGTGAAACCCCCAAGAAGGGCTTTTACGACATCCTCCGGGGAGGGTTGGGGAGGGGGTAGCATAAAAGCCCGGATCGGACTCAAGTCCGAGGGGGGGTGTATTTTTTTCCATCATCAGACATATGTTTCGATGTCATACGCTACACTTTAATTGTATATGGAACGACGGGGTAAGAACGACAAAATGAACGATCAGGAATGGACGGCCGAATACAGCCTTGGCGAGGAAATCGCCCATGCCATCACCCATGGTATCGGCATTCCCCTGAGCATCGCTGCGCTGGTGGTACTGGTGGCCTTCTCAGCCATCTACGGCGACGCCTGGCACGTCACCAGTACCGCCATCTATGGCGCCACCCTGGTGCTGCTGTACACCGCCTCCACCCTCTATCACGGCATTCCCCACGAGCGGGCCAAGCCCCTGTTGCAGAAGCTGGATCATGCCGCCATCTTCCTGCTCATTGCCGGTACCTACACACCCTTTACCCTGGTGACCCTGCATGGCCCCTGGGGCTGGACCCTGTTCGGCATGGTCTGGGCCCTGGCCCTGCTTGGCATCTACACCGAACTTTTCGCCGGCGAGCGCTGGCAGCGCTGGTCCTTGCTGCTGTACCTGGGTATGGGCTGGCTGGTGCTCATTGCTCTCAAGCCCCTCATCGACAGCCTGGCCTCGGGCGGCTTGGCGCTGCTTGTGGCAGGAGGGCTGAGCTATACCCTGGGCGCCGCCTTCTATGCCTGGGAGAAACTGAACTGGAATCATGCCATCTGGCATGTCTTCGTACTGGCAGGCAGCATCCTGCATTTCTTTTCCATCTTTTTCTAT
>JALVNE010000168.1 GCA_027026755.1 Sedimenticola sp.
ATTCCAGTTTCACCCGTTCGGGCACCATGTACTTGCTCTGGTGCTCGTCATAATAGGCCTTGATCTCGTCGTCCGAAGGCTGGTAATCCCCGGCAAGCCTGCTGCCGGATACCAGCAGCCAGGACAGTTCCCGCTCCTGGTCCTTGAGACGGATGCTGTCATTGACCTCCCGATCCGTGGCAAAAGCCGAACCGGCGATGCCGTATTTCAGCTGCTCCATCACCAGGTCGCCACGCACTTCTTCCTCGAAGGCACGCTGGCTCATGCCCTGGTTGCGAATCAGGGTGTTGTAGGCCTGGACGTTGAACCGGCCGTTGGTCTGGAAGCTGGGAATGGACTGGATGTACTGGCGCACAAAGTCATCACTGATACGCAGCTTCCAGTCATCTGCAGTCTCCGAGAGTACCGTGTCGTTGATCATCTGCTCGATCACCTGCTTACGCAACACCTTGTCATCGAACATCTCGGGCCGATAGGCCTTGCCCAGGCGGGTGCGCAACCGGTCGCGGAACTGGCGCACACGCTGCTCGACCTGGCGTTCCGTGATCTCCTTGCCGTCGACACTGACAGCCACGGGATCACTGCTGACCCCCAGGTAACTCTGTATGCCCCACAACGCGAAGGGAATGGTGATGAATCCAACGATTAGCCAGGCAAACCAGCCTTGGGCCCTTTCTCTAATTGCCAGCAACATGATTGTTGTCTTCTTTCCAGTTGAAACCAAAAAAAACGGGGTACCAGCAATGATACCCCGTTCGTTCAATAATGGCGGAGTGGACGGGACTCGAACCCGCGACCCCCGGCGTGACAGGCCGGTATTCTAACCAACTGAACTACCACTCCTATGCTTGGTGGGTGCTGAGGGGATCGAACCCCCGACCCTCGCCTTGTAAGGGCGATGCTCTCCCAGCTGAGCTAAGCACCCGATTGAGGCGCGCTAGTTTACTGCATCTTTGAGCGCTTTGCCAGCTTTAAATGCCGGAGATTTCGACGCTTTGATCTGGATGGTTTCACCGGTCTTGGGGTTGCGTCCGGTGCGGGCCGCGCGGTCCCGAACAACGAAGCTGCCAAAGCCTACGATGGACACGGAGTCACCGTCCTGCAGGGCCTTGGTCACAGCAGCGATCATGCCGTCCAGCGCTTTGGCTGCGTCCTTCTGAGAGATATTCGCAGCTTCGGCCATGGCTTCAGCCAACTCTTTCTTGTTCATCCTGATTTGCCCCCTATGGAAGGTATTGTATGAATGATGGTTCGGAACGGCGTATATCCTGTAGGTTCAGCAAAAACCGCCAGATATCCAGGCTCCTGCAAAGCGTGCGTTTTATACCAAGCAGGCATGAAAACTGTCAAGGGAAAACGCGTTCAGTCGATAAAAAACGTGCTATTCGGCATTCCCTGAAACAAAAGCGCCCCGTGGACGTAGCCAATACCGGCGGCGTCCACGGGGGTGGGTTGGCTGCTCAGTGCGTCGTCAAACGCTTGCGCCGCGGCTTCTTGCCCGCGCTGGACTTTCCACCGGACACCGCTGCCGTTTCCTTGGCGTTTTCATTGGGCGTGGGCTGTTCGGTCAGCGCGATCTCCAGCACCTCGTCTATCCATTTCACCGGGCGGACATCCAGGGTACTGGTGATGTTCCTGGGGATCTCCTTCAGATCCCTTTCGTTCTCCTCGGGAATCAGCACGGTCTTGATACCACCCCGGGCCGCCGCCAGCAGCTTTTCCTTGAGGCCGCCAATGGGCAGGACTTCGCCCCGCAGGGTGATTTCCCCGGTCATGGCCACATCGGCGCGCACGGGAATCTGCGTGAGCGCCGATACCAGGGCGGTGCACATGCCAATGCCGGCGCTGGGACCATCCTTTGGCGTGGCGCCCTCGGGCACATGCACATGGATGTCGTATTCCTGGTGGAAATCCTTGTCCAGTCCCAGGACGTCGGCGCGGCTGCGCACCACGGTCATGGCCGCCTGTATGGATTCCTTCATCACGTCTCCCAGCTGGCCGGTGTAGGTGAGCCGTCCCTTGCCGGGCATGATGGCCGCCTCTATGGTCAGCAGCTCGCCGCCCACCTCGGTCCAGGCCAGGCCCGTGACCTGGCCGATCTGGTCCCGCTCCTCGGCCTTGCCGTAGCGGAAGCGCTGCACGCCCAGGTAGTGCTCCAGTTTCCTGGGCGTGACGATGACTTGCTTGCCCTTCACTTCCCCGAGGAGGATTTCCTTCACCACCTTGCGGCAGATCTTGGCGATTTCCCGTTCCAGGTTGCGCACCCCCGCCTCGCGGGTGTAGTAACGCACGATGTCCCGCACCGCTGCCTCGCGGATGACCAGTTCCTCCTTCTTCAGGCCGTTGTTCGCCATCTGCTTGGGAATCAGGTAGCGCTCGGCGATGTTCACCTTTTCATCTTCCGTGTAGCCGGAAAGGCGAATGACCTCCATCCGGTCCAGCAGGGCCGCGGGCACGTTCAGGGAGTTGGCCGTGGCCACGAACATGATCTCGGAAAGATCGAAGTCCACTTCCAGGTAGTGATCCTGGAAGGTGTGATTCTGCTCGGGGTCCAGCACTTCCAGCAGGGCCGAGGCCGGATCGCCGCGGAAGTCCTGGGCCATCTTGTCGATCTCATCCAGCAGGAACAGGGGGTTGCGCACCCCGACCTTGGTCAGGTTCTGGATGATCTTGCCGGGCATGGCGCCGATATAGGTGCGGCGGTGGCCGCGGATCTCGGCCTCGTCGCGCACGCCGCCCAGGGCCATGCGCACGAACTTGCGGTTGGTGGCCCGGGCAATGGACTGTCCCAGGGAGGTCTTGCCCACGCCGGGAGGACCGACCAGGCAGAGGATGGGGCCCTTGAGCTTGCGCACCCGCTGCTGCACGGCCAGGTATTCCAGGATGCGTTCCTTGACCTTCTCCAGGCCGTAGTGATCGGCTTCCAGCACGGCTTCGGCCTTGGCGATGTCGTTGCGCACCCGGCTGCGTTTCTTCCAGGGCACGCTCACCAGGGCGTCGATATAGTTGCGCACCACCGTGGCCTCGGCGGACATGGGTGACATGAGCTTGAGCTTGTTCAGCTCGGCCTCGGCCTTGGCTTTGGCCTCCTTGCTCATGCCGGCTTTCTCGATCTTTTGCGCCAGTTCCTCGAACTCGTTGGGCACATCGTCCAGCTCTCCCAGTTCCTTCTGGATGGCCTTCATCTGCTCGTTCAGGTAGTACTCGCGCTGGTTCTTCTCCATCTGTTTCTTGACCCGGCCGCGAATGCGCTTCTCCATCTGCAGCACGTCGTTCTCACCTTCCATGAGGGCCATGAGGTGTTCCAGGCGCTCACGCACGCCCTGCATCTCCAGCACCTGCTGTTTCTCGTCCAGCTTCAGAGACATGTGCGCCGCCATGGTATCGGCCAGGCGCGCCGGCTCGTCTATGCTGGCCAGGGAGGTGAGCACCTCCGGCGGCACTTTCTTGTTCAGTTTCACGTACTGCTCGAACAGTCCGGTAGCCGTGCGCATGAGGATCTCCATCTCCTGTTCCGGCAGCTCGATCTCATCCTCCATGCGGCTGGCGCGAGCCAGGTAGTAACCATCCTTCTCGATGATTTCATGGATACGGCTGCGGCTGCTGCCTTCCACCAGGACCTTTACGGTGCCATCGGGGAGTTTGAGCAGTTGCAGGATACTGGCCAGGGTGCCGACCTCGTAGATATCGTCCGCCCCGGGATCATCCACATCGGCGCTCTTCTGGGCCACCAGCAGAATTTGCTTGTTGTTCTGCATGGTGGCATCCAGGGCTCTGATGGATTTTTCCCGGCCCACGAACAGGGGGATCACCATGTGGGGATAAACCACCACGTCGCGCAGGGGCAGCACGGGAATCATGGTGCTGATTTCAGGAATGTCGTTGGATCCTGTTTCTCGATCCATAATGGTTTCCTCTCGAAGAATCGCAGGCCATCAATGGAAAGCGCTGCCTTGAATCTGGTCGTATCCGGGGTGGAATACGCTTATGGACACATGCGGGCAGAGGCCCATTTTTTCAAGTGCCAGAAACGATCAAACCGGCGCAACCACCGGTTTGATGAATGATCAGTCTGTACTCGATGCCGCTCGCGGTCGCGTCCCGTCGGCGTCGCCTTCATACATGATATAAGGCGAGGTTTCGCCTTCGATGACGGCCTGGTCCACCACCACCTTGCTCACATTCTCCATGGAAGGCAGATCGTACATGATGTCCAGCAGCACGTGTTCCAGGATGGTGCGCAGGCCGCGGGCGCCGGTCTTGCGGGCCATGGCCTTGCGGGCGATGGCGCGCAGGGCATCTTCCCGAATTTCCAGCTCCACCCCTTCCATTTCGAACAGGCGCTGGTACTGCTTGACCAGGGCGTTCTTGGGCAGGGTGAGAATCTGTACCAGGGCATCCTCGTCCAGCTCTTCCAGAGTGGCCACCACGGGCAGGCGCCCCACGAATTCGGGAATGAGGCCGTAGCTCACCAGGTCCTCCGGCTCCACGTCGCGCAGGAGTTCGCCCACGCTGCGGGTTTCGTCCTTGGTGCGTATCTCGGCGGAAAATCCGATGCCGCCCTTCTCGGAACGGCGCTGTATGACCTTGTCCAGGCCGGCAAAGGCGCCGCCCACGATGAACAGGATCTTGCTGGTGTCCACCTGCAGGAATTCCTGCTGGGGATGCTTGCGCCCGCCCTGGGGCGGAATGGAGGCAATGGTGCCCTCGATGAGCTTGAGCAGGGCCTGCTGCACGCCTTCCCCGGACACGTCACGGGTGATGGAGGGGTTGTCGGACTTGCGTGAGATCTTGTCGATCTCGTCGATGTAGACGATGCCCGTCTGCGCCTTCTCCACGTCGTAGTCGCATTTCTGCAGCAGCTTCTGGATGATGTTCTCCACGTCCTCGCCCACGTAACCCGCCTCGGTGAGGGTGGTGGCGTCGGCGATGGTGAAAGGCACGTTCAGCATGC
>JALVNE010000169.1 GCA_027026755.1 Sedimenticola sp.
GCTCGGCATAATTGGCGTAACCGAGCAGTCCGGCCATTTCATGGCGCAGGGCCAGCATCTCGTCCATGATGGCGCTGTTGTCGAAACGGCCGGCATCCGGCCCCTGATCGGAGGCCCGGGTGGCATAAGCTTCGTAGAGTTCCCGGCGCAGTTCCCGGTTGTCCGCGTAGCTGACAACCGGCATGTAGGAAGGATATTCCAGGGTCAGCAGCCAGCCGTCCATGCCCCGGTCCCGAGCCGTCTGCCGGGCCAGGTCCAGGGCGGTGGCAGGCACGCCGGCCAGTTCTTTCTCGTCCTCCACCAGTTTGCTCCAGGCGTTGGTGGCATCGAGGAGGTTCTCCTCGAAACGGGCGCTCAGTTCCGACAGGCGGCTGGCGATCTCGCCGAAACGCTGTTTCCTGTCGGCGGGCAGATCCACGCCGGAGAGGCGAAAATCACGCAAGGCATTATCCAGCAGCTTGCGCTGAGCGCCATCCAGGCCGGTGCTGTTGCCGGCCACTGCCTGCCATGCCTGGAACAGTTCCTCGTTCTGCCCCATCTCCGTGGCGTAGTCCGAGAGCTTGGGCAGGCAGGCGTTGTAGGCTGCCCGCAATGCTTCCGAGTTCATCACGGCGTTGAGGTGAGACACTGGCGACCAGGCCCGGGAAAGACGGTACTCCATTTCTTCCAGAGGCTCGACGAAGTTGTGCCAGTCGGGCTGCTGCACGGTTTCCAGCAGCTTCTGTACCTGTTCCCGGTTCTGTTTCAGGAGGGTGTCGATGGCCGGCTCCACGTGGGAAGGCTGGATCTGCGAGAAACGGGGCAGGGAATCGAAATCGAGCAGGGGATTGGACATGATATTCCTTCGTATTGAGACGACAGACCGGGAGAAAAACAGAGGACACCCGGCCACCGGCGGAAATCTCCGGGGTCGAACGCCTCCCATCCCCGGAGGATGTCGTAAAAGCCCTTCCCTGGGCTTTCACGACTCGGAATCGGTAAAGTGCGATTTCCGATTCCTCCATTTTCAATGGCTGACAGCCATTGAAAATGGCGATGCGTCCCTGCATCGCGGCGGCTGTCGCCTTTTGCGACGCCCTCCCCCGGCAGACAGGCCGGGAACAGGAGGCGGTGTGACTTATTTCAACACAACAGTGCTTTCAAATTCCATGCCCCTGTCCGTACCCATCATGCGGAATTCCGCGTACTTGTATACGGCGGCTGCAGTTTCCAGGGAATCGTACGCAGACCTGAGATCATCCGCGTCTTCGCCCTGCATGGATGCGATCATGTCCTTCAGGCCGGGAGCTATCGCGTTGAACATCTTTTCCGGGTTGTAGCTCACAGCCAGAAGCGGAGGCACTTCCGCCACCGGCGTTTTCAGCAGTTTGTCGATACCGGTAGGCGACTTCTCTCCCAGTTTCAGCGCCAGAACTTCTCCTTTGATGGCCGCGTAGGCAGGAGGCGCCATGGGCGCCATGGTACCAATGGGCAGCTGTACCGGCGTACCGTCTTCCGGTACATCGATTTTGGCAATCTGGGGACTGAACATGCCCAACATGCCAAACATCCCTTTGGGATCGACAGAAGCCAGCACCAGCTGGGCATCCACCGCCTTGGGGCTCATGGTCTGGGGATCGAGTTCCAGGTTGTTCACGGAAATTTCGAAGCCCTTGATGCCGGCAATCATGGGGTTGAGCATCATGTCCATGCCCTGCATGGCCTGAGTCAGCTCTTTCTTGTCCACCAGTTCACAATCCCTGCTGTTCTCCATGAAACTACGTATCATGGCTTTCAGGCCATCACGCACCTGGGGCAGATCCATGCCAATGCCAAAGCTGAACATGGCATCGGAATCCATACCCACCCCCGGAACAGGTGCTGCCATTTTTTTCAGCCAGGCGGCAACAGCAGGGGAGGTTTCCACAGCACCCTTGATCACGTATTTACTGTCGGTCGCTTCCGTGAAACCAAAGCTGATGAGGGGCACGGACTGCACCGTGGTCTTCATGAAGTTGCGACAGGCAGGCGACATATCCCTGGGAGTGGTGCCAAGGGCGCGAAGAACCTGGGCATTGACGCCTTCGGACTCGCCCAGGGCCATCTCGGCCAGACGCACCAGGTCGATGTAGCCATCGCCATAGCCCAGGAACTTGTGCTTTTCGATAAACTTCTTGAAGCTACCGGTATCCTGCAGGGACTTATCCGGGCGGGTTTCACCAAAAGCCAGAGGCAGCAGTTCCTTTTCGCTCTTGGCGGGCAGCATGGCAAACACGACCCATTTCTTGTTCACGCCAAGAACGGCAATGAGGTCGTCACCCAGTACGAACCTGCGGTAGTTCATCTCACCGCTGGTCAGCTTTTCGGCTTTCATCCCACTCTTTTTCTCGATGCGGGACAGCAGCGCCTCCACCTTCACCGGATCCTCGATCTCCAGCCATATGACGGGAAGAATGCCCAGGCCATATAGCAGGCGGCGTCCATTGATGGACAGCCCCATGGACTTGAAGCCCTCGGCGTTCATCTTTCCTTCGAACTCGGACAGGACGACATCTCCCAGTTTTACCAGATCCTCGCTGACGTCATCCTCTTCCCTGACAGCGGCCAGCATCTTGCGCAGCTCGCCATTGTCGATATCCGTAGCCGCAGCCTTTGTCATCTTTTCACTCAGGCCCAGGGGCATGGGCCTGCTGCCCACGATGACATAGGGAGCATCGGCCGGAACCTGGTCCAGCAGCGAAAACTCGGCCGCCGCTTCCACCGCGGCCTTCTGCCCTTTCTTGTCTCCGCTGTCACTGCAGGCTATCAGGCCCATGGCAAGTGCACCAGCAATAAAGATGCGGCCCAGTTTGTTCGGTTTCATGCTTTGTTCAACTCCTTCAGTTCCTTGATAACGGTTTCTGTGTCCGGGCGAACGCCACGCCACAGAAAAAATGATTCAGCAGCCTGTTCAACCAGCATGCCCAGGCCGTCCACGGCCTGGGCCGCACCATGTTCCCGCGCCCACTTGACAAAAGCCGTAGGTTCCACAGCATACATCATGTCGTACGCCCAGGCACCTTCCGCCAGACAGCCTGGTGGAATATCCGGAACCTTGCCCGCCAGCCCCGCAGCCGTGCCATTGATGACCAGATCGAACTGCCTGTCACCCAGTGCATCCAGCCCGCAGCCCTCGACCGCTCCAAAGGAACCAAGCTGATTCGCCAGCTCCAGGGCACGACTGGCCGTGCGGTTGGCGATGAGCAGCAGTTGCGGTCTTTGCTCGAGCAGGGGCCGCGCCACTCCCCGGGAAGCACCACCAGCGCCCAGCAGCAGTATCCGCCTGCCTGCCAGATCGACACCCAGGTTCTGTTGCAGATCACGTACCAGGCCAATGCCATCCGTGTTGTCTCCCCGAATACGCCCATCTTCCAGCCTGGTCAGGGTATTCACGGCGCCGGCAGTGCGGGCTTCCACGCCCAGCTCATCCGCCAACCGCCAGGCCTGTTCCTTGAATGGCACGGTCACGTTCATGCCCTTGCCACCCGAGGAAAAGAAATCCCTTACGTCACCGGCAAAATCCTCCAGATCCCCGAGTATTCTTTCGTAATTCAGATCCTGGGCGGTCTGTTCCGCGAACCGCCGGTGAATGAACGGGGATTTACTGTGTGCGATGGGATTGCCAATAACGGCATATCTGTCGGTCATGTCTTGCTGCCCGCTGCCGGAAATCTGCGACTATACGCAAAACCCTCAGCCGGTAAAAGCGGCTTGGCCTGCCCACGGCAAATCATAAGATTGGCTGTTGCCTGCACTATAACATTTCTATACCCAGTCAAGCGCAAACTACTTCCGCCCGTGTCCCCTATCTGGGGTAGAATCCGTCCCCGGAAACAGGTTTTCCGCATCCGCAAGGATGTGGATTTTTTCTAAGCAGTATCCGGCACATCACGGCGACCTGCCTGAATCAGGATATCTTCAGCTCGCCAGCATCAAGCCGGGATTTCGAGGATAGCTTCATGGAGCTCAAGAATATCAACCAGATCGAATCGGCCGCCCAGTCCGGGCGACCCGAGCTGTTCCGGCTGGGCATTGGCCTGATGTTCATCATCCTTATCATGATGTACACAGGGTATGAATTCACCGAGATTCACAACGGCCTAATGTTGATAGCCGCCGCCATGATAGGGGGTTACATGGCCTTGAACATCGGCGCCAACGACGTGGCCAACAATGTCGGTCCTGCCGTGGGCTCCCGCGCCCTGACCCTGACCGGGGCCATTCTCATTGCCGCCATTTTCGAAGCCGCCGGCGCTCTCATCGCTGGTGGCGACGTCGTCGGCACCATCAAGAAAGGCATCATAGACCCGGCCTTGATCAATAACACCGACGTGTTCATCTGGATCATGATGGCCGCCCTTCTGGCCGGCGCGATCTGGCTGAATATTGCCACGGCTCTCGGAGCCCCGGTGTCCACCACCCACTCCATCGTGGGCGGCGTACTCGGCGCTGGCATCGCTGCTGGCGGCCTGGGCATCGCCAACTGGCCGAAAATGGGAGCCATTGCCGCAAGCTGGGTCATCTCGCCGGTGTTGGGTGGCATCATCGCCGCTGCCTTCCTGTACCTGATAAAACGCACCATCACCTACCGTTCCGACATGATTGCCGCCTCGAAGCGCATGGTACCCATCTTGTTCAGCATCATGGCCTGGGCCTTCAGCACTTACCTGGTCATCAAGGGACTGAAAAAGATATGGAAGACCGACTTCATGACGGCATTGGGCATCGGGCTGATCGTGGCCATTGTCATCTACCTTATCGTCAAACCCCTTATCGCCCGTCAGGCCAACCGGTTGAACAACGAGAAGAGGAGTGTGAACAAGCTCTTCACCCTGCCCTTGATCTTTGCTGCAGCCCTGCTGAGCTTCGCCCATGGCGCCAATGACGTAGCCAATGCCGTTGGTCCCCTGGCTGCAATAAACGACGCCATCATTCATGGCGGCATCGCCAAGAAGGCGGCCATTCCCCTATGGGTCATGATGGTGGGAGCCATCGGCATTGCCATCGGCCTGGCGCTCTACGGTCCCAAGCTGATCCGCACCGTGGGCTCGGAGATCACCGAACTGGACCAGATGCGCGCCTTCTCCATCGCCATGGCTGCCGCCATCACCGTCATCATCGCCACCCAGCTGGGCCTGCCCGTGAGTTCCACGCATATCGCCGTGGGTGCCGTGTTTGGCGTGGGATTCCTGCGAGAGTTCATCAAGGCCTCCTATGCACGCATGATAGAAGAGATCAAGGCCCATCATGCGGGGGAAGATCACGAAGTCATCGAGGCCTTCCTCAATGATTTCCGTCGCGCTTCCGTCTATGAAAAAGGACTGATGCTGGCGGAACTCAAGAAGCACAAGGCGAAGGCGGAACTGACCAAGAAGGAACGCAAGGGGCTGAAAAAGATCTACCACAAGGAACTGGTAAAACGCTCAGCGCTGATGAAAATCGCCGCCGCCTGGGTCATCACCGTGCCCGCCTCCGGCCTCATGGCCGCCATGCTCTACTACACCATCCGGGGCATGATGCTCTGACAGGATATCGAAAAAGTCCTTCCATGGACTTTTGGCGGAAAACGCAGTTTCCGCTTCCAACCTCGCCTGGCGCAAGGATGCGCCGGACCTCTTCCCGTCCCCGCCTGGCCCCTGGCCATTCCTGAAAATCACCGTCACCACTGGTGAATATCCGCACAGCAATCCATTCGTAAGATTTTCTTAAGGTTCACCTTTTAGATTGCTCTCCTGGCAATTCCCACAAGCATGAACGCACTTGAACCCAGGATCTTCTCCCTCTTCCTTCGGCCGTTTCAGGTTGGTGAATTATCTGTTCTTCATTTCCCTGCTGTATTTCACTCTGCTGCGCATCTTCCTGCTGTTCTGGTCCTGGAACAAGGCAGAAATCGATATCGAATCCCTGATGCAGATTCTGTTTCGGGGATGGGTTTATGACCTTGTATTCTACGCCTACGCGGCAATACCGCCGGCCCTCTACCTGCTGCTGGCGCCGCAAAGATGGTGGCGCAGCCGCTGGAACGCGCTGCTCGTGCATTCGATGGTATTTGCATCCATCTATGGCCTGGGATTCATTGTGGTCGCAGAGGTTCTGTTCTGGAACGAGTTTTCCGTGCGCTTCAACTTCATTTCCGTGGATTATCTGGTGTATCGCAGGGAAGTGACGGACAACATTGTCCAGTCCTATCCCCTGCCCCTGCTGCTCGGCGGCATCTTTCTCGCAAGCCTGCCCGTTTATGGCCTGCTCAGGCCCCGGGTGAGTACCGTACTTCGGAGCAGGCAGCCGTTTTTCCATCGCGCGGCGGCTTTTATTGCCTGGATGACAGTAGCCGTTGGCGGCTATTTGCTGGTCGATCAGGATCTGCGCCAGTTCTCGCCAAACACCTACCGTAACGGGCTGGCGGCAAACGGCCCCTACCAGTTCTTCGCCGCTTTCAGAAACAATGAGCTGGACTACCGGCAGTTCTATGCCACCATAGCTGACGAGCAGGCTTCCCATCTACTGAAACAGCAGGTTCGGGAAGACAACAGTTCATTTCTCGAGAACGGCTTGTTCCGGATCAAACGCCACATAGACAATCCTGGACAGGAAAAGCGCCTGAACATCATGCTGATCATGGTGGAAAGCCTCAGTGCCCGCTACTTGGGCGTGTTCGGCCACAAGAAGCACAATACCCCCAATCTGGATGAGCTGGCCGGTCAATCCCTGTTCTTCACCCGCTTCTACGCCACCGGCACACGCACCACCCGGGGACTGGAGGCCGTGACCCTGTCCATCCCCCCGACACCAGGACGCTCCATCGTCAAGCGACTGGGACACGAATCCAACCTGTGGTCCCTGGGCAAGGTACTGAAGAAAAAAGGTTACGACGTGCGGTTTCTGTATGGCGGACGAGGCTATTTCGACAACATGAACGCCTTCTTTTCCGGCAACGGCTATGAAGTCATCGATCAGTCCAGGGTTCCCGACGAGGAAATGGTCTTCACCAATGCCTGGGGCATGTCCGACGAGGATCTCTACAGGCAGGCGATCAGGGCTGCGGATAAATCCTGGGCCACGGGCAGGCCCTTCCTGCAGCACATCATGACGACATCCAATCACCGTCCCTATACCTACCCCGACGGGCGCATCGACATTCCGTCAGGCAGCGGCCGCAGCGGCGCCGTCAGGTACACGGACTGGGCCATAGGTGATTTTCTTGCCAAGGCACGGCAGAAACCCTGGTTCAGGGATACGCTTTTCGTCATCGTCGCGGACCACTGTGCCAGCAGCGCCGGCAAGGTGGATCTGCCCATCAAGAAATATCACATTCCCCTGTTCATCTACGCGCCTGAACACATCAAGCCCGCAAAGGTGGACAAACTGGCCAGCCAGATAGACCTGGCGCCCACGCTGCTGGCCATGCTCAACATGGACTACGATTCGGTCTTCTTCGGCAGGAATATATTCACCACGCCGGAAAACGAAGAACGCGCGCTCATCGGCAATTACCAGAAACTGGGGCTGTACCAACCAGGACGGCTTTCCGTGCTGTCTCCAAAAAAAGCGATACAGCTCCAGGAAAATCCCGAATCAGATCATCCTCGCGTTACCACGCTGGACAAGCCGGATGAATTTGCCCGCCGTAATATTGCTTATTACCAGGGCGCGGCTTACATCTACAAGCATGGCCTGAACGCCTGGAAGCCCTGACCCGGCTTCTTCCCCTCACCCCGAAACGCAAAAAGCCCCGCCGAAGCGGGGCCTTCAACCGTTGGAACGAGGTGTTCCGTATCAACCCACCATCAGGGGCACCAGCATCAGGGCAACGATGTTGATGATCTTGATCAGGGGGTTGATGGCGGGACCGGCGGTGTCCTTGTACGGGTCGCCCACGGTGTCGCCGGTTACCGCCGCCTTGTGGGCATCGGAGCCCTTGCCACCGAAGTTACCGTCCTCGATGTATTTCTTGGCGTTGTCCCAGGCGCCACCACCGGTGGTCATGGAGATGGCCACGAACAGGCCGGTAACGATGGTACCCAGCAATACGCCGCCAAGGGCCTTGGGACCAAGAACCAGACCAACGATCACAGGCACCAGAATGGGCAGCAAGGAAGGAATCACCATCTCCTTGATGGCAGCCTTGGTCAGCATGTCCACGGCCTTGGAGTAATCAGGCTTCTGGCTGTGATCCATGATGCCAGGCATCTCCTTGAACTGGCGGCGCACCTCGTTGACGATGCCGCCAGCGGCGCGGCCCACCGCCTCCATGGCCATGGAACCGAACAGATAGGGCACCAGGCCGCCGATGAACAGGCCGATGATGACCATGTGATCGGACAGGTCGAAGCTCAGGCCCGTCATGCCCGCGGATTCCAGAGTGTGGGTGTAATCGGCAAACAGCACCAGAGCCGCCAGGCCGGCGGAACCGATGGCGTAGCCCTTGGTCACGGCCTTGGTGGTATTGCCCACGGCATCCAGGGGATCGGTGATATTGCGGATCTTCTCGTCCAGCTCGGCCATCTCGGCGATGCCACCAGCGTTGTCGGTGATGGGGCCGTAGGCGTCCAGGGCCACGATGATGCCGGTCATGGACAGCATGGAGGTGGCCGCAATGGCAATGCCGTACAGGCCGCCCAACTCATAGGCGCCCCAGATGGCCGCACAGATGGAGATCACCGGCGCCGCCGTGGCCTTCATGGAAACGCCCAAACCCGCGATGACATTGGTACCGTCACCCGTGGTGGAAGCCTCGGCGATGTGGCGCACCGGGCTGAATTCCGTGGCCGTGTAGTACTCGGTGATGACGACCATCAGCGCTGTCAGCACCAGGCCGATCAACGCGGCCAGGTACAGGTTCATGGCCGTGACCTGAACACCGCCCACGGTAGCGCCCTCGGGGAACATCATGGTCGTGACGGGATAGAAGACCACGGCGGAAATGGCGCCGGCCACGCCCAGACCACGATACAGGGCGTTCATGATTTTGCCGCCTTCACGGGCCTTGACGAAGAAGGTGCCCGTTACCGAAGCCAGGATGGACACGCCGCCCAGGATCAGAGGGTAGAGCACGGCATTGTAGCCCGCGCCCTTGACCATCAGGGCCCCCAGCAGCATGGTGGCCACCACGGTTACCGCATAGGTTTCGAACAGGTCGGCAGCCATGCCCGCGCAGTCGCCCACGTTGTCGCCCACATTGTCGGCGATAACGGCTGGGTTGCGGGGATCGTCCTCGGGAATGCCGGCTTCGACCTTGCCCACGATGTCCGCCCCCACATCAGCACCCTTGGTGAAGATGCCGCCGCCAAGACGGGCGAAAATGGAGATCAGGGAACCGCCAAAAGCCAGCCCCACCAGAGGATGTATGGGATCTTCCACGCCCATCATGAGCAGAATGCCATAAAAGCCGGCCACGCCCAGCAGCCCCAGACCCACCACCAGCATGCCGGTGATGGCGCCACCACGGAAAGCGATCTGCATGGCGGCATTGAGGCCTTCATGGGCCGCCTCGGCCGTACGCACATTGGCACGCACGGAAATGTTCATGCCGATATAGCCCGCCATGCCCGAAAATATGGCACCAATGGCGAAACCAACAGCCGTGGACCAGCTGAGAAAAAGACCGATGAGGATGAACAGCACCACGCCCACGCCACCGATGGTGGTGTACTGACGGTTCAGGTAGGCAGACGCGCCTGCCTGCACGGCAGCTGCAATCTCGTTCATTCTTTCATTACCCGTGGGCTTGGCCAGTATCCATTTCATGGACACCACGCCATAGCCAACGGCCACCAGCGCACAGATCAGCGCGAATATCAGGCCTGTTGTCATAGCATTCCTCTGTATTGTTCAGTTGGTTGACAAGAAACCCGCGACACGCCAAGACTGCGAAAACGCATTGCGGGAGGTTGACAGGGATGCTAATGAATTGCCACCCCTCAAGGGAAATCAAAACCATTGGGGGGTCAAATAAGGGCGGTCTATCTGCTGACCAGAATATTCTTATGCACTTATTTCCAGACGGGAGCGAAAGCCCTGCGGCAGTTCCACAAAGCGCAGTAATTTCAACCGCATTATCAGGCGCTTATGAATAACCACTCAACAAAAAAGGAATTATACCTCAGGCCGCATTCAGCCACTGGGCCACCCGCTTGGCAAAATAGGTGAGCACGGCATCCGCACCCGATCTTTTGATGCAGATCAACGATTCGGTGATTACCGCCCGCTCATCCAGCCAGCCGTTCTGAATGGCCGCCATGTGCATGGCGTACTCCCCGCTCACCTGATAGACGAAGGTGGGCACGCCAAACTGGTCCTTCACCCGGCGCACGATATCCAGATAGGGCATGCCGGGCTTGACCATGACCATGTCCGCCCCTTCCTGAAGATCCAGGGCCACTTCCCGCAGGGCTTCGTCGCTGTTGGCAGGGTCCTGCTGGTAGGTGTATTTGTTGCCCTTGCCCAGGTTGGCCGCCGAACCCACGGCATCCCGGAAGGGGCCATAATAGCTGGAGGCATACTTGGCGGAATAAGCCAGGATGCGCGTGTGGATGAAGCCCTCGGATTCCAGCACGTCGCGGATGTCGCCGATACGGCCGTCCATCATGTCCGACGGCGCCACCACGTCCGCCCCCGCCTGGGCATGGGACAGGGCCTGGCGCACCAGCACTTCCACGGTTTCGTCGTTGAGCACATAGCCACTGTCGTCGATGAGGCCGTCCTGACCGTGGGTGGTGAAAGGGTCCAGGGCCACGTCGGTGATCACGCCCAGCTCGGGCACCGCATTCTTCACCGCTCTCACCGCCCGCTGGGCCAGGCCGTCGGGATTGTAGGCCTCCTCGGCCTTCTCGCTCTTGGCCTCCGGCGGGGTGACCGGGAACAGGGCCATGGCAGGAACACCCAGCGCCGCGATTTCCCTGGCCTCTTTGACCAGCAGGTCGATGCTCATGCGCTCGATGCCCGGCATGGAAGCCACGGGCTCGCGGTTGTTCTCGCCTTCCAGCACGAACACCGGGTAGATGAGATCGTCCGGCGTGAGATGGGTCTCGCGCATCAGGCGGCGGGAAAAATCGTCCCGGCGCATGCGCCGCATGCGGGTGAAGGGATAGCCGCCAAAGGCCTGGGTATCGATGGGCATGTTCCTTTCCTGGGTAATACGGGTCAAGAGGATAGTTTAACCAGCCGTTCCCGGGGAAACAAACAGACGAAACGGCTGCCTTCGCCCGGGGTGCTGCTGATCTCTATGCGCGCGCCGTGCCGGCGCAACACATGGCGCACGATGGACAGGCCCAGCCCGGTGCCGCCGCGCTCCCGGGACCGGCTCTTGTCCACCCGGTAGAAACGCTCGGTGAGGCGTTGCAGATGCTCCGGAGCGATGCCAGGCCCACGGTCCGCCACCAGCAGCCGGGCGCCATCCCCTTCCCTGCCCCAGAAAATGTCGATTGGCGTGCCCGCGGGGGTATGGCGCACGGCATTGAAGATGAGATTGCCGAAGGCGCTGCCCAACTGGCCTTCGTTACCCCGGATGCCCAGTTCCTCATCCAGGTGCAGATTCAGGGGATGGGCAGCTTCGCCACTGAGATGACGGGCATCTTCCACCAGGCCGGCAAGGAGGTCGGGCACATGCACGATCTCCGCCCCGGCCGCCTGGTCCTCGTCCATTTCCAGACGCGAGAGCATGAGCAGGTCGGCGACGATGGACTGCATGCGTTCGGCCTGGCGCCGGGAAGCCAGCAGTGCCTGGCGTATGTCCTCCGGCAGCTCTTCCTCGCTGAGCATCTCCAGGTAACCCACCACCACGGTCAGGGGGGTGCGCAATTCGTGGGAGACATCGGCGATGAAATCCCGCCGCACCGCTTCCACCCGCTTGAGTTCCGTCACATCATGGGCGAGCAGCAGACTCTGGCGGTCGCCGAAGCCCACCAGGCGAACCTGCAGCAGCCGGGAAGCATCGGCCGGGGAAGGCATCTCCAGGGGTGTATCGTGATTCCCTTCTTCCAGCCAGGTCCTGAAAGCGGCATCGTCGATGAGACTGCCAATGCGCCTTTCCTTTCGCCGCGCCTCGCTATCCAGGCCCAGCAGCTCCTGGGCGGCCACATTGAACCACTGCACGCGCAGCTCATCCTTGAGGATCACCGTGGCATCCGGCATGGCTTCCAGGGTGTCATAGAAACGGTGCAGCAGGCGGCTGATGCGCTTCTTGCGCTGGCGGCCACGATGCCTGATGCGGCGAATATAGGCCGCGATGTACCGCCAGATGCTGCCCAGATCCTGTTCGTTGCGCGCAATGCCGTGCAGCCATTCTTCCATCTTGTACATCTGCAGCAGGTGCCAGGCGATGTATCCCCCCAGGCCGATCAGTATGGGCAGCCACCAGACACCGCTGAGCAAACCGAACAGCAGAATAACCAGCCCAATGACCAGCAACCGGCCCAGTTCCGCATAAAAGCTGTCATGCACCGTCCTTGCTCCTGGACAGGACATAGCCCGCGCCACGCACGGTTCTGATCAGGGAATCACAGCCGCCAGGCTCCAGGGCCTTGCGCAGACGGCGGATGCTCACGTCCACGGTACGCTCCTCCGGCGCATAGGCATCCGCCCATACATAGTCCAGCAACTGCCCACGGCTATACACCCGGCCGGGATGGGAGAGCAGGAATTTGAGCAGGCGGTATTCCGTGGGCCCCAGTTCCACGCGCTTGTCCCCGCAATAGACTTCATGGGTGATAGTGTTCATGACCAGCGCACCTGTGCTGATCTGGCCAGAAGCATCAGCGCCAGTGGCCCGGCGCAACACCGCCTTGATGCGGGCCACCAGTTCGGGCGGCGAAAAAGGCTTGGTGATGTAATCATCGGCGCCCAGCTCCAGGCCCCGAACCTTCTGCTCCTCTTCCGCCATGGCGGTGAGCATGATGACCGGGATATCCTTTCTGTCCTCGTCCCTGCGCAGCCGCCGCAATAATTCCATGCCGCTCTCCTCAGGCAGCATCCAGTCCAGCAGGATCAGGTCCGGGCGCCGGGTGGCAAGAATCTGCTCGGCTTGAGGGACATCTCCGGCATCCAGCATCTCCATGCCGGCGCGCGACAGGGCGAAGCGCACCATGTCGCGGATGGGGGCTTCGTCTTCGACCAGCAGTATCACGGGCATTGCGCCAATCCTCTTGCGGCCTTTCGCCTCAATAAACGTCAGACCTTGTGCCGCACATCCTTGCCGGTAACCAGGTAAACGATGTGCTCACCTATATTCTGGGTATAGCGCAGGCCTCTGTCCAGGGAACGCAGGATGAGCACCAGGTTTACGGCATGGGCCACCTCGGCCCCTTCGGTGGTGGTACAGGCCATCATGCTCTTCAGACGCTTGGCCAGTTCATCACAGGCGTCGGTGTTGCCTGCTGCCAGATCCCTGGCAAAGCGGTAGTCCTGGTGCCGGAAGGCCTCCATGGTGCGCGCCAGAAGCTGGCCCAGCAGCTGGATCATTTCCTGTATCTCGGCCAGAGACGAGCGATCATTGCACATGCCCAGATGATCATGTTCGCGCATCAGTACCCTGGCCATCTGCACCGTTTCGTCCCCCAGCCGTTCCAGGTCCGTGACCACGCGTGATGCGGTCACGATGAAGCGCAGGTCGCCTCCCACCGGCGAGCGCCGGGCCAGCAGGCGCACGATGAACTTGTCCACCTTGACTTCAAGCAGGTCGATGGAGCGATCTCCCTCGACGATCTGTTCGGCATATTCCTCATCATTCCGTGCCAGCGCTTCATGCAGCGCTGCCAGCTGGCTCCGGACCAGGCGCCCCATCTTCAACACCCGCTTCTGAAGCTTGCGCATGTCTTCGTCGTATCGCTTCAGGACATGCCCCTGATGGAGGGAATAATCATGTTTCATTGTCATTACCTGTGGTTTTGCTCTTTGTTGCGCTACCGCTTTTCCGGCCTTCCCTGGTCGTGGAAAACTGTGTCCGTGGGTCGGACTTCAGTCCGACAATCCTCTGTAGTGAACACCGTTGTCGGGCTGAAGCCCGACCTACATTTGCTCCTGCGTTTCCAGCATTCCCGCCATCCATGGCGGTTTTCACCCAGCTGCGTTATGCCTTTGGGCATCCTCTGCCTCTAAGCGGATTCGGCAGTCGCCATCCATGGCGCGGCGAAAATCGTGTAAATCTGTATCTGTAGGTCGGACTTCAGTCCGACAATCCTCCGTAGTGAACACCGTTGTCGGGCTGAAGCCCGACCTACACTTGCTCCTGCGTTTCCAGCATTCCCGCCATCCATGGCGGTCTTCGCCCAGCTGCGTTATGCCTTTGGGCATCCTCTGCCTCTAAGCGGATTCGGCAG
>JALVNE010000170.1 GCA_027026755.1 Sedimenticola sp.
CGGCCATGTCCTATGGGGTACTGGAAGAGCTGAGGGACACCCGCTTGAAGGGAGGGAAGACCCGGCTGCTGGACGAAGTGGACAGGATCAGCTCTGTTTCCGGCGGCAGTTTCACTTCAGCCTACTACGGCTTGTTTGGTGACCGTATTTTCGAGGACTTTCGGCAAGTCTTTCTCTACAAGGACGTGCAGGGAGAGCTGACCGGCCTTGTTCTCAGTCTCGTGGATATGATTCGCCGCCTGCTCTCCACCGAGAGCCGGACGGAAGTGGCCATCCGTTACTACGACAAGCACATATTCCGGGGAAAGACCTTCGCCGACCTGGCCCGTTCGCCCGGCCCTTTCATTCTCATCAATGCCTCGGATCTGAATTCCCGAAGCCAGTTCATTTTCATTCAGCCCCAGTTCGATTTCCTGTGTTCCGATCTTTCCGATTTCAAGGTTGCCCGGGCGGTGGCGGCGTCGTCCGCTGTGCCCCTGGTATTTGACCCCATCCTGGTCAAACGGCATGACGATTGCGAAATGCCCAAACCGCAATGGCTGCGGGAGGCGGAGGAGACGGCGCGGCAAAACGATGATCAGCGTCTCATGGAAGCGGTGAATTCGCTGAATTTCTACCTCGACAGGAACAACCCGCCCTATGCGACCCTGGTGGATGGTGGCATCACGGACAATCTGGGCTTGCGCACCCTGCTGCGCAATGTCGGCCTGTCAGGGGGCATTCTCAAGATGTACCGGCGCGCCTCCCGCTCAGGGCCGCCGCCAAGGCGTATCGTGGTCATCGTGGTGAATGCCTCGGTGACATCCGTAACAGACATCGGCAAGAGCGAGGCGCTGCCTTCCATTGCCGATACGCTGACCGTGGTCACGGACATGCAGCTTCATCTGTACAACACGGAAACCAATTCCCTGCTCAAGGAAGAATTGATGCAATGGGCGAATACCCTTTCCTCGGGAACGGGATATCCGGTGGAATCCTATTACATCGATATCGATGCAACAGACATAGAGGATGAACAGGAGCGGCTGTATTTCAACAAGATTCCCACCAGTTTTTCGCTGAAGCGGGAACAGGCCGACCGTCTGATTTCCATGGCCCGGCGCATGTTGCGCAACAACCCGGAATACAGACGGCTGCTGCATGACCTTGGCGCGACGCCGGTGGCGCCGTCACCATGATGTCGTCACTGCTGTTTCTGGCCTTTCGGCTTGCCGGGCCGGGCAGTGCCATTGATGCCATTCCCAATACCCGCATTGCGTAAGGCGCTGGCCATGGCCCCTTTGGGAGCCTGAGGTCTTTTGCCGGGCTTTCCACGTGGTTTGCGAGCTTGTTTGCTTGGCGCGCCAGCCTCGCGGGGATCGTCGTCCAGACGCATGCTCAGGGAGATGCGCTTGCGCCCGGCATCCACGGCCATGACCTTGACCTTGACGACCTCACCCGTCTTGACCACGTCCCGGGGATGTTTCACGAAACGCTTGGACATGGCGGAGATGTGCACCAGCCCGTCCTGATGCACGC
>JALVNE010000171.1 GCA_027026755.1 Sedimenticola sp.
TTGTTCTATGACTTTACCGCCTTTCTGAATGTCTTTGCCCAGGCCTTCCATGGTGCTGCAGCCGGTGATGCCCAGCAGGGCAAGGGAGAGAATCAGGGTGAGGGCTGAAACGAACTTCTTCATGGCGTGGGGGTTCACATGACCAACTAGAGTGTGCAAATCCTATCCCATCCGGTATCGAGCGCACAAGTTGCCGGTCCTGCTTCCCTGAGCCCGATGGGCGGGGCTTTCCGTAATGCCCGGAGCGCGGAAATGCCTGCTCAAGTAGATGCTGGTGTTGCGCAAGTGGTGGGCGGCGGGCGACGCTGTCCAGGCATCAGCAGAATGGCGGGTTTCGGGGTAGAATAAGCGGCCTTATTCCTGTGCATCTTTCGGAACATGACCGATTTCTCTGTATTCACCGCGCCGGGCATCGATGCCTTACGGCCCTATGTGCCCGGAAAACCGATCGAGGAGCTGGAGCGGGAGCTGGGGCTGTCCGGTACCATCAAGCTGGCGTCCAATGAGAACCCCCTGGGGCCCAGTCCCCTGGGCAGAGAGGCCGCGGCCGCGGTGATGGCAGACATCAACCTGTATCCCGATGACAGCGGCTTCCGCCTGAAAGGAAAGCTGGCGGAAAAGACGGGGCTGGACACTGAGCAGATCGTCCTGGGCGCGGGTTCTTCCGATGTCATCGACTTGGTGGCAAGAACCTTCCTGGCGCCGGGCCGCAACGCGGTATTCTCCCAATACAGTTTCGCCATGTACCCCATCTATACCACGGCGGCCGGGGCCGAATGCCGAGTGGCCGAAGCCCTGCCGCCAGATCACCCGCAGATGCCCTATGGCCACGATCTGGAGGCCATGGCTGCTTTGGTGGATGAAAACACCCGGGTGGTGTTCATCGCCAACCCCAACAACCCCACGGGCACCTGGCTGAAAAAGGATGCCCTGCATGATTTCCTGCGCCGCCTGCCCGGTGAAACCCTGGTGGTGCTGGACGAGGCTTACACCGAATATGTCTCGGAAGCCGATTTTCCCGACGGACGGGAATGGCTGGGCGAATTTCCCAATCTCATCATTACCCGCACCTTTTCCAAGATCTACGGCCTGGCCGGTCTGCGGGTGGGTTACGGCATGGGGGATGCTGGGCTGATAGGACTCATCAGCCGGGTGCGCCACCCCTTCAACGTGAGCCTGCCTGCTCTGGCGGCGGCGGAGGCGGCCCTGGATGATGAGGATTTTCTGCGGCTCAGCCGGGAGAATAACGACCAAGGACTAAAGCAGCTGGCGGCAGGCTTCGAAGCCCTGGAACTGGCGCACATCCCTTCCGTAGGCAACTTCATTACCGTTGAACTACGGCGAAATGGCGGGGAAATCTACCAGAAATTGCTTGAAAATGGGGTTATCGTGCGGCCCGTGGCCAATTATGGACTGCCCACCCATCTGCGTGTCACTGTGGGCAGGCCCGAGGAGAACCGGCGTTTTCTCCAGGTGCTGGAACAGGTGCTGCCCTCATGATCCGCAAGCTGGCCGTCATTGGCGTGGGACTCATTGGCGGTTCCCTGGCCCGGGCTCTGCGCAAGGCCGGCGCCGTGGAGCAAATCATCGGCTGTGGCCGGGGCAGGGAGAACCTGGAAAAGGCCGTGGAACTGGGGGTCATCGACAGCTACAGCCACGACATCGGCGAAGCGGTGAGAGGCGCGGACATGATCTTCCTCGCCGTTCCCCTGGGCGCCATGAAGGAGGCTTTCGCTGCCATGAAGGGCAAGCTGGCGGAAGACGCAGTGATTACCGACGGCGGCAGCTGCAAGGGCAGTGTGGTGGAAGATGCCCGCGCCGTGTTCGGTGGGGTGCCGGCCAGGCTGGTGCCGGGCCATCCCATTGCCGGTACGGAACGAAACGGGGTGGAGGCCTCTTTTGCCGAACTCTATGAAAACCGCCGGGTGATTCTCACGCCCCTGGCGGAAACCGATGCACAGGCTCTCGCCCGGGTGCGGGCCATGTGGGAGGCCTGTGGGGCCGAGGTGAGCACCATGTCCGTGGCGCACCATGACGAAGTGCTGGCGGCCACCTCCCACTTGCCCCACATGCTGGCCTTTGGCCTGGTGGACACCCTGGCGCGCATGAAGGAAAACGATGAAATCTTCCGCTACGCGGCGGGAGGCTTCCGTGACTTCACCCGCATTGCCTCCAGCAATCCCGTCATGTGGCGGGACATTTGTGTGGCCAATGGCCCGGCCCTGAGCAAGATGCTTGGGGCCTTTGCCGATGAAATGAACGAATTGGCGCAAATCATTGCGGCGGGTGACGGCGAACACCTGCTGGAAGTGTTTTCCCGCGCCAAGGCGGCCCGCGACCGTTATGTGGATGGTCTGCAACCCGATCAACCCAGTGAGTAGATGACCTTGTCTCATACAGATATACGATTCCATGTCCGGCCGGGAGGCAGCTTGCGCGGCAGGCTGCGCGTGCCCGGCGACAAATCCATTTCCCACCGTTCCATCATGCTCGGCTCCCTGGCAGAAGGCACCACCCGGGTGAGCGGTTTTCTGGAAGGCGAGGACAGCCTGGCCACCCTGGAGGCCTTTCGCGCTATGGGGGTGGACATCGAAGGGCCCAATCAGGGTCGGGTGGTGATTCATGGCGTGGGCATGCATGGCCTGAAGACGCCGGCAGGTCCCCTGGACCTGGGCAATTCCGGCACCTCCATGCGCCTGCTCGCCGGCCTGCTGGCGGGGCAGGGGCTGGAGCTGACCCTCACGGGAGACGCTTCCCTCTCCAGCCGCCCCATGCGCCGGGTCACGGACCCTCTGGCCCTCATGGGGGCAAAGGTGGAAACCACGGAAGGGGGCACCGCGCCCCTGCACATCCTTCCCGTGCCGTCCCTGAAGGCCATCGACTATGAACTGCCCGTGGCCAGCGCCCAGGTGAAGTCCTGCATATTGCTGGCGGGCCTGTATGCCGACGGGGAAACCTGCGTCACCGAGCCGGCGCCCACCCGGGACCACACGGAGCGCATGCTCCAGGGTTTCGGCTATGAGCTGAAGAAAGAGGGGGGGCGGGTATGTCTGAAGGGTGGCGGCAGGCTGACGGCCTGTGATATCGACGTGCCGGCGGACATTTCCTCGGCGGCCTTCTTCCTGGTGGGCGCCAGCATCGCGCCGGGTTCCGATCTGACCCTGGAGCATGTGGGCTTGAACCCCACGCGGGATGGCGTAATCAATATCCTGCGCCTCATGGGGGCGGACATCGAAGTGAGCAATCAGCGCAGTGTGGGGGGCGAGCCGGTGGCGGATCTGCGCGTGCGCCACGCGCCACTCAAAGGCATACGCATTCCTGAAGATCAGGTGCCCCTGGCCATCGACGAGTTTCCCGCCTTGTTCGTGGCGGCGGCCTGCGCTGAAGGGGAGACGGTGCTCACCGGCGCCGAGGAACTGCGGGTGAAGGAGTCCGACCGCATCCAGGTCATGGCGGATGGCCTGCAGGCCCTGGGCGTGGATGCCCGGCCCACCCCTGACGGCATGGTGATCCGGGGCGGCGCATTGCACGGGGGGGAGGTGGACAGCCATGGCGATCACCGCATTGCCATGTCCCTGGCCATGGCCGCCCTGCGCGCCGACGGCGAGATTCACATTCGGGACTGCGCCAATGTGAATACCTCCTTCCCGAATTTCGTGGGTCTGGCGGGAGACGCGGGCCTGGGCATAGAGGCGGCCCATGACTGAGCCCCCTGTTCTCACCATCGACGGCCCCAGTGGCTCGGGCAAGGGCACGGTCGCGGCCCGGGTGGCCGATGCCCTGGGCTGGCATGTTCTCGATTCTGGCGCTCTGTACCGCCTGGTGGGGCTGGCGGCCCTCAAGTCGGGCGTGGACTTTGATGATCATGCCGCCGTGGCTGAGATTGCCCGGCATCTGCCCGCGCGTTTCGAGGCAGGCAGGGTTTATCTGGGAGAAGAGGACGTTACTCTGGAGATTCGCACCGAAACCGCCGGCAACAATGCTTCCAAAGTGGCCGCCATTCCCGAAGTGCGTGCCGCCCTGCTGGAATGGCAGCGCAGTTATGCCCGGCCACCAGGGCTGGTGGCGGATGGCCGGGACATGGGAACAGTGGTTTTTCCGCAGGCTGCGGTGAAAATATTTCTGGATGCCAGTGCCGAAGAGCGTGCCCGGCGCAGGTATAAGCAGTTGAAGGATAAGGGAATGGATGTTAATCTAACCGGTCTGATTGCGGAAATCGAGGAGCGCGACAGGCGCGACCGTAACCGCAAAGTGGCGCCCCTGGTGCCGGCGGATGATGCTCTGGTCATCGACTCCACTTCCATGAATGTCGATGAGGTGGTGGACCTGGTGCTGCAGGCAGTGCGTAAAGCGCTTCCGGATGCCGGAACAGGGGAATGATTATTGGCGTCTCGTGTCGTTATCTAGAACATGGGGCATTTTTTCAACCTGAACCAAGTATGAAGCCCCTAGTGGGTTTTGCATGGGTGGCCTGCTCGACAGGTCGGAGTAATTCAACCAATGACTGAAAGTTTCGCGGATCTCCTCGAAGAGAGCTTTACCAATACCAACCTCAAGCCCGGTGCCATCGTCATCGGCACCGTTGTCGGCATCGATAACGAAAACGTCATCGTCAATGCCGGACTCAAGTCCGAAGGCGTGATTCCCAAGAGCCAGTTCATGAACGCGGACGGAGAACTGGAAGTCTCCGTGGGCGACCAGGTGGAAGTGGCCCTGGAAGCCGTGGAAGACGGTTCCGGCATGACCCGCCTGTCCCGGGAGAAGGCCAAGCGTCATCACGCCTGGGCCAAGCTGGAGAAGGCCTTCGACAACGACGAGATCGTCACCGGCCGCATCACCGGCAAGGTGAAGGGCGGCTTCACCGTGGATCTGCAGGATCTGCGCGCCTTCCTGCCGGGCTCCCTGGTGGACGTGCGCCCGGTGCGCGACACCGCCTACCTGGAGGGCAAGGACCTGGAGTTCAAGGTCATCAAACTGGACCAGAAGCGCAACAATGTGGTGGTTTCCCGCCGCGCCGTGGTCGAGCAGGAATACAGCGAAGAGCGTGAAAAGGTATTGGAAAGCCTGGAAGAAGGCGTGGTCGTCAAGGGCATCGTCAAGAACCTCACCGACTACGGCGCTTTCGTGGACCTGGGCGGCGTGGACGGTCTGCTGCATATCACCGACATGGCTTGGAAGCGGGTCAAGCATCCTTCCGAGGTCGTTGAAATCGGTGACGAAATCGAAGTGCGGGTGCTCAAGTTCGACAAGGAGAAGATGCGCGTCTCCCTGGGGCTGAAGCAGCTGGGCGAGGATCCCTGGGACAACATCATGCGCCGCTATCCTGTGGGCACCCGCCTGTTTGGCAAGGTCACCAACCTGGCGGACTATGGCGCTTTCGTGGAGATCGAGGAAGGCGTGGAAGGCCTGGTACACGTCTCCGAGATGGACTGGACCAACAAGAACATCCATCCGTCCAAAGTGGTTCAGCTGGGCGACGAAGTGGAAGTCATGGTGCTGGATATCGACGAGGAACGCCGCCGCATTTCCCTGGGCATGAAGCAGTGCAAGCCCAACCCCTGGGATGAGTTCGCCGAGAACCACAAGAAGGGCGATCATGTCACCGGCAAGATCAAGTCCATCACCGACTTCGGCATCTTCATCGGCCTGGACGGTGGCATCGATGGTCTGGTGCATCTGTCCGACATCACCTGGGACGAGCCGGGCGAGGATCTGATCCGCAACTACAAGAAGGGCCAGGAGCTGGAAACCGTGGTGCTGTCCGTGGATCCCGAGCGCGAGCGCATCTCCCTGGGTATCAAGCAGCTGGACCAGGACCCCTTCTCCACCTATCTCGCCACCCATGAGAAAGGCAGTATCGTTTCCGGCACCATCAAGGAAGTCGATGCCAAGGGCGCAACCGTCGAGCTGGCGGAAGGCGTGGAAGGCTATATTCGTGCTTCCGAAATTTCCCGCGACCGCGTGGAGGATGCCCGTTCTGTGCTCAAGGAAGGTGAGGAAGTCGAAGCCAAGTTCACCGGCGTGGATCGCAAGAACCGGATGCTGATGTTGTCCATCAAGGGCAAGGACTTCGACGAGGAAAAGGCTACTATCGAGAGCTACAAGGCCAGTGGCGCCACTGCCGGTTCTGCCTCACTGGGTGACCTGCTGAAAGACCAGTTGTCCACGAGCAAGGACAACGCCGAGTAAATCCAGAGATCAGCGCGGGGCGGCTCCAGGCTGCCCCGCCACAGGGGTGATTGATGACAAAATCTGAACTGATAGAGGCCATTGCACGCCAGCAGACACATCTTGCACACCGGGACGTGGAACTGGCGGTGAAGTGCATACTGGAACAGATGAGTCAGTCGCTGGCCAATGGTGAACGTATCGAGGTGCGGGGCTTTGGCAGTTTTTCGCTGCATTACCGGCCGCCGCGCATGGGACGCAACCCCAAGACCGGCGAGCCCGTGGCCCTGTCGGGAAAATATGTTCCTCACTTCAAGCCGGGGCGTGAGTTGCGCGAGCGTGTCAACAATCGTTATCAGGAATCCCTGAAGAAAAGCTGATCAGTGGAAACGGAAAACTGCTCAAACAATAAAGCCGGCATGTAGCCGGCTTTATTCGTTTCAGGGTTTCGAATGTAGGTCGGGCTTCAGCCCGACGACAGCTGCCATGCCTGGGCGATCTCGGACTGAAGTCCGATCCACGCTGTCTCAGCTATTCCAAGTGTTCTATTTCTTGGTGCTGACCTTCAGCAGGGGGTAGAAAGGACACCAGCCAATCAGTCCGGTGAACAAGGGAATGGCGCCCAGAGCGCCCCACCAGTTCTTGGCGTAAATGCCCCAGCCGATCACCGCCAGGCCCACGAGGATGCGCAGGATCTTGTCGATACCACCAACGTTCTGTTTCATATCTGGTTCTCCTGAATGTTTCTTGTCTGAGTCATATGACGGACATGATTTTGTCCATCTTGTGACTGAAAGATAGTTCAACCTGGAGAGCTTGTCTGTGACAAAGTCACATTGGGGATTTCAGCAGCTTGAGCCAGCCCCGGCCCAGTTCCACGATGCCCTGTTCCTCCAGATCCTTGAGCAGGCGGCTGATGACCTCCCGGGACGTGCCCAGCTCGGCAGCAATCTGCTGGTGGGTGATGCGGGTCTGCTGCCCCAGGGGAAACAGGTTTGCCTGGTTCAGATAGAACGCCAGGCGCTCGTCCATGCGACGGAAGGTGATTTCCTCCACCAGGCTGATGACTTCGCCCAGACGTTCGGCAATGAGATTCCAGGCATAGCGCCGCCAGCTGCGGCTGTCGTCCATCCAGCGTTGTATGGAGGCGGCGGGAATGATGATGGCCTGCAGCTCGGATTCGCTCACAGCAAAGGCTGGAAAGCGCTTTTCGCTGACGATGCAGGACAGGGTGAGTATGCAGCATTCTCCGGGTTCCACCCGGTAGAGGGTGATCTCGCGTCCGGTTTCGCTGAGTTTGTAGATACGGCCGGTGCCGGAAAGCACGAAGGCGAGATGGCTGCAGCTGCTGCCCTCCATGCAAATATGCTCTCCGGCGGACAGCTGGACCTGGCTGCCAGTGGAGAGCACCGCCCGGACGAGCTGCTCATCACCACCCAGTTCCGGGAAAAGTGTTCTGAACGGTTCCGCTTCCGGTTTCATGGTGGTATCAGTCGATCACGCGGGGGAAGCTGAAGCTGGTATCGTCTGTGGCAGGATGGATATAAGGCCCTTCGAGAAGGTCTGCACCGGAAGACCAGCGCAGGTTCATGGCGTTGGGACGGGCGATGCCCGGCAGCAGTATGCGCACGCCCCTTTTGTGGGATATGTCGATGATGCGATGCACGATGTCGTCACTGGCGTTCAGCAGTTTGCTGCTCACGCCGATATAACGGCAATTCATCACTTTGAGTATCTTCACCGCCGCCGGATGATCGGTGAACTGGTCGATCATGGTTCTGATGTCCAGCTTGTGCAGGGCGTCGATGCAGTCCTTGGCGCGTTTGAGGTCTTTGGCAATCTGGGACAGCCGAAAGGCGATCACCAGCCCCCGGCTGGAAAGGTCTTCCCGCTGGCGCTGTCGCCCAATCCAGTGGGGATATTCGGGATTGTGCAGGGCAGTGATGGACTGGGGGATGACGATGCTGGCTTCCGGCTGTTCCAGGTGCATGCGTTTGAGAGCCTGCAGGCCGGTGCCTGCCATCCAGCGGTCCAGCGCCGGTGCCATGTCCGACATTCCGGCCAGCTTGCGCAGGCTGTTGTAGGGAATCAGCTGTCCGCTGGCGGTCTTCAGCTGGCAGTTCAGCAGATAGGTCTTGCGATCGGGAAACCGGGTTCGCAGCAGGGGATGGTAACGGGGAATCAGCAGGTCTTCGTCCATGGCCTGCTTCAACAGGCGCATGAGCTTGATGTTCTGTTCCGGTACGCGATTTTTCATGAGGGTCAGAGCATATCCGAGGCGAAATCAGCCAGCCGTGAGCGTTCGCCGCGCAACAGGGTTATATGGCCACTGTGCGACCACTGTTTGAAACGGTCCACGACATAGGTCAATCCTGAAGTGGTTTCCGTCAGATAGGGGGTGTCGATCTGGGCCACATTGCCCAGGCAGATGACCTTGGTGCCCGGACCTGCCCGGGTGATCAGGGTCTTCATCTGCTTGGCGGTAAGGTTCTGGGCCTCGTCGAGAATGATGTACTTGTTGAGGAAGGTGCGGCCGCGCATGAAGTTCAGGGAGCGGACCCGGATGCGTGAGCGCAGCAGGTCGTCCGCCGCCGCCCGGCCCCAGTCCCCGCCGCCGGTCTGGGTGAGCACTTCCAGATTGTCCATGAGCGCGCCCATCCAGGGGGTCATCTTTTCCTCTTCCGTGCCGGGCAGGAAACCGATGTCCTCGCCCACGGGCACCGTGACCCGGGTCATGATGATTTCCTTGTACAGGTTCTTGTCCAGCACCTGGGCCAGGCCGGCCGCCAGGGCCAGCAGGGTCTTGCCGGTGCCGGCCGTGCCCAGCAGGGTGACGAAATCGATGTTCGGGTCCAGCAGCAGGTTCAGGGCGAAATTCTGTTCCCGGTTGCGCGCCTGTATGCCCCACACGGAATGCTTGGCGCTGCTGAAGTCTTCGGCCAGTTCGATGAGGGCGTCGTCACCGTCCTTTTCCCGCACGATGGCCTGAAAGCCGCTGTCGCCGTCCATGTACAGGCACTGGTTGGGATACCAGTCCCTGGTGTCCGGGCCGGATATGCGGTACCAGGTGTGGCCGGATTCCTGCCAGGATTCCATGTCCTTGCTGTGGCTTTCCCAGAAATCCCCGGGCAGTTCCCGGGTGCCGCTGTAGAGCAGGCTGACGTCATCCAGCACCTGGTCGTTGCTGTAGTCTTCCGTGGGCACGCCGACGATGGCTGCCTTGATGCGCAGGTTGATGTCCTTGGAGATGAGCACCACATGGCGGTCGGGACGTTTCTCCTGCAGGGCCAGGGCGGCGGCGAGGATGGAATTGTCCGGTGTCTTTCCCGGCAGGGAATCCGGCAGATGGTTGATCAGGCTCCGGGTCTGGAAGAACAGCCGTCCGCCTGCCCGGGGCAGGTCCTCACTGCTGCCGAAGTTGGGTATGGGCAGGCCCTGCTCTATCTCGGCCTTGGTGGAATGGGCCACGATGTCGTCCAGGAAACGGCTGGCCTGGCGCACATTGCGCGCCACTTCGGACATACCCTTCTTTCCCTTGTCCAGTTCCTCCAGCACCACCATGGGGAGGAAGATATCATGTTCCTCGAAGCGGAACAGGGCCGTGGGATCGTGCATGAGCACATTGGTGTCCAAAACGAAGAGACGTTGCTGCCCGGCAGAGTCAGGCATGTCTATCATCCCGCCTTTTTCAGCGCTTTCAGCGTTTCCAGCACGTCTTCCACATGCCCTTTGACCTTCACGCCGCGCCACTCGTGGCGCAGTATGCCTTGATCGTCGATGATAAAGGTACTGCGTTCGATGCCCCGGACTTTCTTTCCATACATAGTCTTCATCTTGATGACGTCGAAGGCCTGGCACAGGATTTCATCCGTGTCGGCAATGAGATCGAAGGGGAAGCCCTGTTTTTCCTTGAATCTTTCCTGGGCCCTGAGGCTGTCCCGGGAAGCGCCCAGGATCGCCGTGGACTGGCGGCGGAACTTGTAGATGGCGTCCTTGAAGTCCAGGCCCTCCTGGGTGCAGCCTGGAGTGCTGGCCTTGGGATAGAAGTAGAGTACCAGCCATTTCCCCTGATAATCGGAAAGCCTGCAGGTCTTGTTGCCCGTGAGCAGGATTTCCACGTCCGGGATTTTCTTGCCGATTTTGATCATGGATGTTCTCCCCTACATGAGTTGTTTCTTGTGCGGCTCCAGCACGGCGTCCAGGTTCATCTCGTCGCAGAACTGGAGGAATTCCTCGCGCAGTTCGCCGATGGGTATCCCCGCGGGAATGCTGATATTCATCTGCACGGCGAACATCGCGGTGCCCGTGTGGGGGGCGGCATAGCTGCTGGTCACCAGGTCCACGATATTGATGTTGCGCCGGGAAAAGAAATTGGCCAGGCGGTGCACGATGCCCGGGTGATCCATGGAAACGACCTCCACCATGTAGGGCAGGGCGTCGTCGGCTGCTTCCACCGGCGTGGTCTGACGGGCGATGATGGTCAGGCCCAGTTTCTTTTCCAGCTCCGGCAACTGGCTCTCCAGGCGGGCCAGCTGGTTCCAGGGCCCTTCGACCATCAGCAGAATGGCGAATTCACCGCCGAGGACGGTCATGCGGCTGTCGCTGATATTGCAGTCGAGCTGGAATATGGCTTCCGACAGCTCATCCACGATGCCCGGCCTGTCCTTGCCCAGGGCGGAGAGCACGAGTTGATTGTTTGGCTTGTTCATATTGCGAAAGTTTATCCTACTTCCTGTGATTGTTCCCGGTCATAATCGACTCTCAGGGGCTCTCAGGGGCTCTCAGGGGTCGGCGTCAAATCCCCCGAAGTGCCGAATCTACTTGACATCCCCCTGATTTGACTCCGACCCCTATCCTCCGATCCCTTATCCCGTAACCGAAAGGCACAGGGTTTTCCTTGTCAGTGAATTTTGCCACAGGATAGAATACCCCTCTTGTGGGTAATGCCCTGGCGGCATTCCCGAACCGGATTTCCTAGTGAGTGATGGAGTGTCGAACAGATGATGCAGGGGAGTATGGTGGCGCTGGTAACGCCCATGGCGCCGGATGGCAGTCTCGACCTGGATGCCATGTACAAGCTGCTGGAATGGCACGTGGAGCAGGGCACCAGCGCCATTGTTTCCATGGGCACCACGGGAGAGTCCGCCACTCTGGACGAGAAGGAACACTGTGAGGTGATCCGGCGGACCGTCGAGCAGGTGGCCGGACGCATTCCCGTGATTGCCGGCACTGGCGCCAATTCGACCACCGAAGCCATCAGCCTGACCCGTTGCGCGGCGCAGGCCGGCGCGGATGCCTGCCTGCTGGTCACCCCGTACTACAACAAACCCACCCAGGAAGGCCTGTACCTGCACCATAAGGCCGTCGCCGAAGCGGTGGACATTCCGCAGATTCTCTACAACGTGCCCGGCCGTACCGCCTGTGACATGCTTCCCGAAACCGTGGGCCGCCTGGCGGAGATAGACAATATCGTGGGCATCAAGGAAGCGACGGGCGATCTCGACCGCCTGGATCGAATCCGTTCCCTGACCGGAGAGGATTTCGCCCTGTACAGCGGAGATGACGCCACCGGCTGTGAATTCATGCTGCGCGGCGGCAACGGCGTGATTTCGGTAACCACCAATGTGGCACCGGGCCAGATGGCGCAGATGTGCGCGGCGGCCCTGGCGGGTGACAGGGAAATGGCAGAGAAGATCGATGCCGGTCTGGCGGATCTGCATCGTGAGCTTTTCCTCGAGTCCAACCCCATACCGGTGAAATGGGCTCTGGCGGAGATGGGCAGGATTCAGAACGGCATACGCCTGCCTCTGACCTGGTTGTCGGAAAAATACCATCAGCCATTGCGCCGGGCCATGATCCGCGCTGGTATTGCCTGAGCAATGAATCATTACCGCGGCCCCCTGGCGGCCAGGAAAACCTAACCATGAATCTCAGTATAAAAATACTTCCTGTCCTGCTGCTGCCCCTGTTGCTGCTCGGCGCCTGCAGCTCCATGGGGCTGAACAAGATCCTTCCGGACAAACAGGTGGAATACAAACGGGAAACCATTGCCGACAAGCAGCTTGAAGTCCCGCCGGATCTGTCCTCCAGCCGGATCGAGAACCGCATTCCCGGTCTGACGGGGGGGGCCACCACCTATTCCGAGTATGCCGGCATCCGCAACGCCAAGGCGGGGACTGGCATGCGCAGCCTGCGCCAGGCCGTGTTGCCGGAGAATCCCGATATCAAGGTCGTGCGCGAAGGAAGGGACCGCTGGTTGGTCATCAGGGCCCCGGTCGATGCGGTATGGGACAAGGTGGTGGACTTCTGGCAGGAGAACGGCATCCTCCTCGACCTGCAGGACCCCAGCATCGGCGTGATGGAAACCACTTGGCTGGAGAACAAGGCCAATGTAAGTAATGATTTCATCACGGATTTCATTCAGAAAGCGTTCGAAGGTCTTTACGATGCCGGTTTGCGGGACCGTTACCGCCTGCGTCTGGAGCGGGGGGAAGATCCGGATACCACCGAGTTGTACCTGGTGCACTTCGGCATGGAGCAGGATTTTGTCACTGGCAGCAATAACGAGGATGACCAGATTTTCTGGAAGATCCGTCCCAGGGATCCCGGCCTGGAGGCCATCATGCTCAACAAGATCATGGTGTACCTGGGGCTGAGCGAAGCCGAAGCCAAGGCAGCCCTGGCCTCCGCCAAAGAGTTGCAAGGCGTGAAGACCCGTCTGCTCAAGAGCCAGGAGGGTGTTTCCCTGTTCATTGGCGAGCCTTTCTCCAAGGCCTGGCGTCTGACGGGGCTGGCCCTGGATCGCGTGGGCTTCGTGGTGGAGGACAGGGACCGTTCCCATGGTGTCTATTACGTGCGCTACAACGATCCCATGGCTGATACCGACAAGGGTGGTTGGCTGTCCAAGTTGGCCTTCTGGCGCAGTGATGACAAGGTGGACGAGGCTACCCTGTATATGGTGCGCGTGCAGTCCGTGGACGACGGCAGTGAAGTGCGGGTGCTGGACGAAAACGGCAAGGGCCTGGATTCCGGCACGGATCTGCGTATCCTGACCCTGATCAAGGAACAGCTGAAGTAGCAGGAACCGGAAGGTAGGAATGCGCTTCGCATCCCTGGGCAGCGGCAGCAAGGGCAATGCCACCCTGATTCAGGCGGGAAACACCTGCCTGCTGCTGGACTGCGGTTTTTCCCTCAGGGAGCTGGAAGCACGCATGGCCCGCCTGGACATGGGGCCGCAGCACATCGATGCCGTGCTCGTGACCCATGAGCACGGTGACCACATCAAGGGCGTTGGCCCCCTGGCGCGCCGCTATGGCATGCCGGTGTGGATGACCCATGGCACCTGGCGTAATGCGCCCTGTGGCGACATACCGGAACTGCAGCTGTTCGGTTCACACACGCCGGCCTTCCACATCGGCGACATCGAAGTGCGTCCCTTTGCCGTGCCCCATGACGCCCGGGAGCCCATACAGTTCACCTTCAGCCATGGCGGCCTGAGCCTGGGCATACTCACGGATGCGGGCAGCTATACCCCCCATGTGCTGTCGGCCATAGCCGAGGTGGACGGCCTGTTGCTGGAATGCAATCATGATGTCCAGATGCTGCGCAACGGCCCCTATCCGCCGCGCCTGCAGGCACGTGTGGGAGGAGACTATGGCCACCTGAGCAACGATCAGGCGGCGGCCCTGCTGACACGTATCCGTCATCAGCGCCTGCAGCACCTGGTCATCGGGCATCTCAGTGAGAAGAACAACTGTCCGAAACTGGCCAGGCGCGCCGTATCCGCCGTCAGTAAGGATCTGGATGAGCGCATCTCGGTGCTGGAACAGGCCGTGGCCAGTGGTTGGTTCCAGTTGGTGCCTGCGGGTTAATAATTGTTCGATTCCAACTGCCGCAGGGCCCAGCGGATGTGTTCAGCCACCAGCCCACTGGCCTGGGGCAGCCGGGCCTGCAAGGCTGCCATGACTTCCCTGCCGCCGTTGCTGTTGCCCAGGGCCACGGCGATGTTGCGCAGCCAACGTTCATGGCCGATACGGCGTATGGGAGAACCTTCGGTTCGTTTCAGAAATTCTTCCTCGTTCCAGCAGAACAGTTCCAGCAAGGTGACCCTGTCCAGCCCCTGGCGGGGGAGAAAATCTTTTTCGCGCGTGGGAGTGGCGAAACGGTTCCAGGGGCAGGCCATCATGCAGTCGTCGCAGCCATAGATGCGATTGCCCATGAGCGGGCGCAGTTCCACGGGGATGGGGCCGTGCAGTTCGATGGTCAGCCAGGAGATGCAGCGCCTGGCGTCCAGTTCATAGGGGGCGACGATGGCCCGGGTGGGGCAGATGTCCATGCAGGCGGTGCAGCGCCCACAGTGTTCGTCTTTCACCGGGTCATCCACCGGCAGGGGGAGATCCGTGTAGATCTCGCCGAGGAAGAACCAGGAGCCGGCTTCACGGTTGATGATGCAGGTATGCTTGCCCATCCAGCCCAGTCCCGCCTTCACCGCCAGGGGTTTTTCCAGCACCGGGGCGGAATCCACGAAGACGCGGTAGCCAAATTCCCCCACCGCTTCGCCCAGTCGCCGGGCCAGTTTCTGCAGGCGCTTGCGCATCAGCTTGTGATAGTCCCGGCCCAGGGCATAGCGGGAAATGAAAGCCGCCGCCTTGTCCCGGCGTATTGCTTCCGGATCGTCATCCGGGGGCAGATAGTCCATGCGTAGGGAGATCACCCGCAGCGTGCCCGGCACCAGCTCCTCCGGGCGGTAGCGCTTGCTGCCGTGTTTCCACATATAGTCCATGTCGCCGTGACGTCCCTGGGCAACCCAGCGGCGCAGGCGTTCCCCTGCCTGTTCCAGATGGGTGTCCGTGATTCCCGCCTGTTGAAAGCCCAGTTCCCTGGCCCAGTTCTTTATCTGCCGGGCGAGTTGCTGGAAATCCTGTTGCTGTGCTGTACGTGGCATGGCGGTAGAATACCTTATTTCCAACATCCGTCCGCGCCATGACCGAATACCGCTCCATGCCTGACAAGGATTGCCTGCCAGCCGCCCTTTACCGGGCAGACCAGGTGCGTGAAATGGATCGCCTGGCCATCGAAGAATATGGCATTCCCGGCGATACCCTCATGGAGAGGGCGGGGCAGGCAGCGTTCGATCTGCTGCGCCGGCGCTGGCCGGATGTAAAACGCATCCTGGTGCTGACCGGCACCGGCAACAACGGCGGGGACGGCTTCGTGGTGGCGCGCCTTGCCCTGCAGGCCGGGCTGGAGGTGCGGGTGCTGCAGCTGGGTGACCGGGAGCGTATCAGCGGTGATGCCCGCACCAATGCCATGCGCTATGCCGCCCTGTCCGGCGAGTGGCAGCTCTGCGGGGACGACCTGCCCCGGGATGCGGATCTCATCGTCGATGCGGTGCTGGGCACGGGGCTGGAGCGCCGGGTGGAAGGCCGCTGGGCACGGGTTTTGGGGCATGTGAACGCGGCCCGTATTCCCGTGCTTTCCCTGGATATCCCTTCCGGCCTGCATTCGGACACCGGCGTGATCCTGGGCACGGCGGTGCGTGCCGACGCGACCATCAGTTTCATTGCCCTCAAGCAGGGTATGTTTACCGCCGACGGACCGGACTGCTGCGGTGAAATCCATTTTCACGCTCTGGACGTGCCCGCCAAAGTCTATGCCAGCCAGCTGCTGTCCGCCCGCCGCCTGGACTGGGCGAGACAGAAAGAACTGCTGCGCCCCCGCAAGCGCACGTCGCACAAGGGGGATTTTGGCCATGTGCTGGTGGTGGGCGGCGATCACGGCTTTGGCGGCGCGGCCCGTCTCTGCGCCGAGGCCGCCCTGCGCACCGGCGCCGGACGGGTCAGTCTGGCGACGCGGCGGGAACACCTCTCCGCCGTGCTTGCCGGCAGGCCGGAGATCATGACCCATGCCGTGGAGGAGGCATCCGGGCTGGCGTCACTGACCGCCAGGGCCACGGTGATCGCCATCGGGCCTGGGCTGGGCAGGCGGGACTGGGGGGCGGCCCTCTGGGAACAGGTGCTGGGCCTGGAGCAGCCCCTGGTGGTGGACGCCGATGCGCTGAACCTGCTTTCGGAAGCGCCCAGGCGCCGGGAGGACTGGGTGCTCACCCCCCACCCCGGAGAAGCGGCCCGGTTGCTGGACTGCAGTACCCGCGACATTCATGCCGACCGGTTTGGCGCGGTGCGGGAGTTGCAACAGCGATACGGCGGCGTGGTGGTGCTCAAGGGTGCCGGCAGCATCATTGCCGGCGATGCCCATCAGCCCCCGGCCGTCTGTTGCGACGGGAATCCAGGCATGGCCAGTGGCGGCATGGGGGACGTGCTCACCGGCGTGATTGCCGCCTGGCTGGCCCAAAGCTGGCCAGCCAGGGAGGCGGCGCAGCTTGGAGTCTGCCTGCATGCAGCGGCCGCGGACAAGGCCGCCAGAGCGGGTGAACGGGGCTTGCTGGCCAGTGATCTCATGTCTCATCTGCGGCGTTTGGCAAATCCTGACAATGGCTGAGAAACTCACTCTGTTTGCCGGTTCCGAGGAGGAACAGATGTTCCTGGGCGCTGCTCTGGCGGAGGCCATGGGCGAACGTCCCCTGCTGGTGTTCCTGTGGGGGGATCTGGGAACGGGCAAGACCACCCTGGTGAGAGGCTTCCTGCGTGGCCGGGGACACCAGGGAGCCGTGCGCAGCCCCACCTATACCCTGGTGGAGCCCTACGAGTTGCCGCCGGTTTCCGTCTATCATCTGGATCTGTACCGGCTGACCGACCCCGAGGAACTCGAGTTTCTCGGGGGGCGGGAAATCTTCGGCGGTGAGAACCAGGTGCTGGTGGAATGGCCCGACAGGGGCCAGGGCTGGCTGCCGCAGCCGGATCTGGAGCTTCGGCTCCTTCATGAAGAAAACGGACGCCGTATCGGTTTGATAGCACATTCCGCTGCCGGGCGCGAGGTGATCGACCGGATATACTCCAGGGGTCGGAGTCGAATCACGCCCGGGCCATTGTGAGAAATGGAATCGGACGGTTCTCAAACCATTGATCCGGCCCACATCGTCCTGGTTTGACTCCGACCCCGTCCCTCGCCCGCCGAACGCTGAGGATAAACTTTAGAAAAGTTTCTTATGTCTACGAATTAATTGGAAAAAAATAAATTCCTGTGCTATTTTTCACTCAGGTATGCAAGGGAGTCCGGTTTTTCCATCGTGGTCATGAACGCCCAATCGATCAAAAATGTTTTGTACAGGTACGGCCTGCTGTGGCTGCTGTTGCCCGCGTTGGCGGCAGCGGATGCCCGGATTCAGGGAGTACGCATGTGGAATGCGCCGGATCATACGCGCCTGGTGTTCGATGTCAGCGAACCCATCCAACATCGTCTGTTTCCCCTGCACAAGCCTGATCGCCTGGTCATCGATTTCGAGAAATCGGAGTTGAAGACCCGCCTCAGGAAGGACCAGTTCAACAGCCGTCACATTTCCGGTCTGCGCTATGCCCGCCAGCCCGACGGCAAGCTGCGGGTGGTGCTGGATCTCAAACAGTCCGTGCGTCCGCGCAGCTTCATGCTCCGGCCCAGCGGCCAGTATGGCCACCGGCTGGTCATCGATCTGTACGACCGGGAAGAACAGCCCAAGGTGGTGCAGACGGTGAAGAAAGCGCCGGATTCCGGTAAAGGCCGGGACGTGGTCATCGCCATCGACGCCGGCCACGGAGGGGAGGATCCAGGCGCCCGGGGCAGGGCGCTCAGGTCCCGGGAAAAGGACATCACCCTGGCCATTGCCCGCAAGCTCAAGAAGCTTATCGATGCTGAACCCGGGATGCGCGCCGTGCTCACGCGCAAGGGTGACTATTATGTCGGCCTGCGCAAGCGTATGAAGATTGCTCGCCGGCACCATGCGGACTTTTTCGTCTCCATCCATGCCGATGCCTTCCGCAACAAGAAGGCGCGCGGGTCGTCGGTATTCGTATTGTCCAACCGTGGCGCTTCAAGTGAGGCGGCCCGCTGGTTGGCGCAAAGGGAAAACGCCTCGGACATGGTGGGCGGCGTGAGCCTGGATGACAAGGACGATGTGCTGGCCTCCGTGCTGCTGGACCTGGCCCAGACGGGAACCCTGGCCGCCAGTCTGCGTGCTGCGCGCAGCGTGCACAGGGAGATGGGCAGGATAGGCAAGCTGCATGGGAACAAGGTGCAGAATGCCGGATTCATGGTGCTCAAGTCGCCGGATATCCCTTCCATGCTGGTGGAGACGGGCTTTATTTCCAATCCCGTGGAAGAGCGCAAGCTGGCCAGCCCTGCCTACCAGCAGAAAGTGGCTCGGGCCATTTTCAAGGGCATACGCGAGTATTTCCGGGCGGAGCCGCCCTTGGGAACCCGTTTGGCCATGGAAAAGCAGAAGAAGCGTCAGCCAGTGGCAAAATATGTCATCAAGCGTGGCGACACCCTGTCTGGCATTGCCCAGAAATATCGAGTCAGTATTGCCGACCTTCGTAGCGAAAACCGGATCAGCAATGACCGAATCCGGGTTGGGCAGGTGTTGAGGATTCCCAGCACCTGATGCCCTGTTGTTCAAAACGACACGACCGTTTTGTTGCCATGCTTTCCTGCATTTCGTAAACTCTTTTCTTCCAAATTAAGAGAAAAGAGGTGGAGGTGTAGCAACAATGAAGAAATTGAATAGATCCCTGGTAGGACTGCTGATTGGCCTGGCATTGGCGGTAGCGGTGCCGGTCATGGTGCAGGCGGATGATCTGACGGATAAATGCGACCAGTGTCATGGCAAGAATGGCAATAGCGAAGATGAGAAGGTGCCCAGTATCGCGGGCTTCTCATCGGCGGTGATTGAAGACGCCATGGCTGCGTACAAGGACGAGGCGCGTCCAGCGGACAAGTACAAGCCCAAAGATGGCGAGGAAACCGATATGATCGCTATCGCCAAGAAACTGTCCGATGACGATGTGAAGAAGGTCGCGGCTTATTACGCCAAGCAAAAATTCATGCCCCACAAGCAGACTTTCGATGCTGCTTTGGCAAAAAAAGGTGCCAAGGTACACAAGAAGCGTTGCGAGAAATGCCATTCTGAGAACGGTTCCAATGCCGAGGATGATGCAGCAATTCTTGCCGGCCAGTGGAAAGGCTACCTGAAGCGCCAGTTCGATCTCATCGTTTCCGGCGAACGGGACGCGCCCAAGAAGATGAAGAAGAAGTTCAAGAAACTCAAGGATGGTGACGTGGAAGCGCTGATCGAGTTCTATGTGAGTCAGCAGTAAGGCGTAGCTGCCCAAACCTGAAAAACGCTGCTCCGGCAGCGTTTTTTTTGCAAGGGCAGTGGTGAATGATCATTCATGCTGCTGGACTGAATTTGGAAATTCCACCAGCCGGCTGAAACCGGTAAAGTGCTCATCTGGATTTTCCATGTAAGAGATGGATGTTTGATGAAAAAACAAGGTTTTCTTGCGCTTGTCCTGATTGCCGTGGGAGGGTTATCCGTTTCTTTGGAAGCGGCGGAAGTATCCCGCGCGGCTTTGCTGGGCTACAGCTGTGCTGGCTGTCATGGCACCAATGGCAACAGCAAAGGGCCTGCCACACCTTCTCTGGCGGGCGTTTCCCGGGACTATTTCATCGACGCCATGCAGGAATACAAGACGGGTGAACGCGCTTCCACCATCATGGGGCGTATTGCCCGGGGGTACTCCAGGGAAGACATCGAGCAGCTCGCAGATTTTTTTTCCAGGCAGAAATTCATCCCCGCCCCGGGACAGCAGTTCGATCCTGCCCTGGCCAGGAAGGGGGCCAGGCTGCATGACAAATACTGTGAGAAATGTCATGCCGATGGGGGGAGTTCGTCTGAAGACGATGCCGGCATCCTGGCCGGTCAGTGGACTCCGTATCTGAGATACACCCTTTCCGACATCATGGCCGGCAAGAGCCATGCGCCCAAAAAGATGAAGAAGAGGCTGAAAAAGCTGCACGAAAAGGCCGGTGATGCCGGTATCGAACAGTTGATCCACTACTACGCCAGCAAAAGATAGGGGCAGCCCGTATGAATTTATTGACGCGCAGAAGATTTCTCCGGTTTGGTGGCATGGCGTCTGCTGCTTTGGCGTCCGGGTTTGCTTCCTTTGCCATCGGCGGCGTCAAAAGAAAAGTGGTGGTCGTGGGGGGCGGCATCGGTGGCGCTACCGCAGCCAAGTATCTGCGCCTGATGGACCCGTCCATCGAAGTGACCCTCATCGAAGCCAACAAGGATTACTACACCTGCTTCATGAGCAACGAGGTGCTCGGTGGTGAACGTTCTATCGATTCCATCCACTTCGAGTACAGCGGCCTCGAGGCCCATGGTGTGAATGTCGTACAGGATTGGGTCACTGCCATCGAGCCGGACAAGCGGATGGTCAGGACCCAGAGCGGCCAGAATTTCGCTTATGACCGCTGCATCGTCTCTCCTGGCGTGGATTTTCGCTGGGATGCCATCGAAGGCTATGACGCAGAGGTGGCGAAGAAGATTCCTCATGCCTGGAAAGCCGGTTCCCAGACCCGGATTCTGCGCAGGCAACTCCAAGCCATGCGTGATGGTGGCACCGTCATCATCGCGCCGCCGCCCAATCCCTACCGTTGCCCCCCGGCGCCCTATGACCGGGCATCCCAGATTGCGCATTATCTTAAAAGGCACAAGCCCCGCTCCAAGATCATCATCCTCGATCCCAAGGACAGGTTTTCCAAGTTCGATCTCTTCCTGGACGGCTGGAAACGCTACTACGGCTATGGCACGGACAACAGCATGATTACCTGGGTCGGTGGCGCGGCGGGGGGCATTATCGAATCCCTGGATGTCAAAACCATGACCATACAGGCGGATGTGGAGTCGTTCAGGGGGGATGTGATCAACATCATCCCGCCACAGAAGGCAGGCCGAATTGCCTTTCAGGCGGGCCTGACCAATGAACAGGGATGGTGTCCCATCGATTATCTCAGCTTCGAATCCACCCTGCAGCCGAAGATCCATGTGATCGGCGATTCCGCCCTGGCCAGCCCCATGCCCAAGGGAGGATATGTGGCCAACACGACGGCCAAGGTCTGCGCAGCGGCCATTGTTGCTGATTTCAATGGCAGCAGGGCGCCCCGGCCTTCATGGATCAACAGCTGCTACAGCACCCTTGCGCCTGGTGATGCCATCTCCGCAGTCACCATCTATGCCTACAAGGAGGGACGGATCATCAAGGTGGAAGGGTCCGGCGGCCTGACTCCCTTGAAGTTCGATGCCGCGATGCGCGCCCGGGAAGCCCAATACGCCCATTCCTGGTTCAACAACATCACTGCGGACGTTTTTGGCTGACTGAAACAGCTCGCTCTGGCGTTGTGTGGCAGAATAGCGCCATGACCCGCCGCATCCATGCCCTGCCTTCCCAGCTCGTCAACCAGATCGCCGCCGGCGAGGTGGTGGAACGCCCGGCTTCCGTGATCAAGGAGCTGGTGGAAAACAGCCTGGACGCCGGCGCGCGCCAGGTGGACGTGGATGTGCAGCAGGGGGGCGTGAAGCGCATGCGGGTGCGGGATGACGGCATGGGCATCGCCCGGGAGGATCTGGCCCTGGCCCTGTCCCGTCACGCCACCTCCAAGGTGGCTTCTCTGGCGGATCTGGAAGGCATCACCAGCATGGGCTTCCGCGGCGAGGCCCTGCCCAGTATTGCTTCCGTGTCCCGTTTGACGCTTACCTCCCGGGAGCAGGACGCGGATCAGGCCTGGCGGATCGACAACGAGGACAGCGACCCTGTGCCCGCTGCCCATCCGCCAGGAACCACCGTGGACGTTCGGGATCTGTTTTACAACACCCCGGCCCGGCGCAAGTTCCTCAAGACCGAGAAGACCGAGTTCCGTCATCTGGAACTGGTGTTGCGGCGCCTGGCCCTGGGACGCTTCGATGTGGGCTTCAAACTGACGCACAACGGCAGGCAGGTGTTTTCCGCCAGGCCCGCCCTGGACACCCGGAACCGGGAAAAGCGCATTGCCGAGCTGCTGGGCCAGGCCTTCATCGACAACAGCCTGCGTTTCGAGCATGAGGCGGCGGGCCTGCGCCTTTGGGGCTGGATCGGGCTGCCGGCCTTTTCCCGCTCCCAGGCGGACATGCAGCATTTCTTCGTCAATGGCCGCATGGTGCGTGACAAGCTCGTGAGCCATGCCGTGCGTCAGGCTTACCAGGATGTGCTCTACCATGGACGTCACCCGGCTTTCCTGCTCTACCTGGAGCTGGATCCCCGGCTGGTGGATGTGAATGTGCATCCCACCAAGCACGAGGTGCGTTTCCGCGAGGGTCGGCTGGTGCACGATTTCCTGTTCCGCACCCTGCACCAGGTGCTGGCGGACGCCCGGCCGGAAGACGTGCTGGCGGATGGGGGACAGGCGTTGCAGGACATGCCCCGGCCTTCTGTCCGCTCCGTGGGGCCCCGCCAGCTGCCGATCCGCGAGGAATCTGCCGCCTACCAGCCTTCCCTGGAATGGCAGATGCCCGCTTCCAGGGGGACCGGCCGAGGGCCGGCCAGAGCGCCGCTCCCGGAATTGCCTGGGGAAAAAGAAGGCGAAGCGCCGCCTTTGGGTTACGCTCTGGCGCAGTTGCACGGTGTCTATATCCTGGCTCAGAACCAGGCCGGGCTGGTGCTGGTGGACATGCATGCCGCCCACGAGCGCATCACCTACGAGGGCATGAAGCAGGCTCTGGAAGGCCAGGGCATACGCAGCCAGCCCCTGCTGGTGCCGGTGTCCGTGAAGGTCAGTCCCCGGGAAGTGGAGCTGGCCCTGGAAAACCGGGATCTCCTTGCCGAACTGGGCATGGAAGTAGATGCCCTGGGCAAGGACAGCCTGGCGGTGCGTGCCATGCCCGCCCTGCTGGAAGGCGCCGATGCCGAAGGATTGATGCGTGATCTGCTGGCCGACCTGGTCACCCATGGCAGCAGCGAGCGCCTGCGCCAGGCCATCAACGAGGTGCTGGCCACCATGGCCTGCCATGGCAGCGTGCGCGCCAACCGGCGCCTGGCCCTGGAGGAGATGAATGCCCTGCTGCGGGACATCGAGCGCACCGAGCGCAGCGGCCAGTGCAATCACGGCCGGCCCACCTGGACCCGGTTGACCATGGCCGAACTGGACAAGCTGTTTCTGCGGGGCCGCTGATGACGGCCTCCCTGCCTCCGGCCATCTTCGTCATGGGGCCCACAGCAGCAGGCAAGACTGACCTGGCCGTGGATCTGGCCGCCGAGCTGCCTGTGGACGTCATCAGCGTGGATTCCGCCCTGGTGTACCGGGGCATGGACATTGGCACGGCCAAGCCGGAACCCGAGCTTCTGCGCCAGGTGCCTCATGCTCTGGTGGACATCTGCGAGCCGGAAGATGCCTATTCCGCGGCGCGTTTTCGTGCAGATGCGCTGGAAGAAATGAAAAAAATCACCAAAAAAGGACGAATTCCCTTGCTCGTCGGGGGCACCATGCTGTATTTTCGCGCCCTTGAACACGGCTTGTCGGAACTGCCGCCATCCGATCCCCAGGTTCGCGGGCGGCTGCAGCAGCGCCTCAAAGAAGAGGGAACGACCAGATTGCATGCCGAGCTGGCGCGCAGGGATCCGGCTGCCGCGGGGCGCATCCATGTCAATGATCCCCAGCGCATCCTGCGTGCCCTGGAGGTGATGGAGCTGACTGGCCAGCCTCTGTCATTGTTGCAAGCGCGGAACAAGGGCAGCCGGCTTCCTTACCGGTTGGTGAAGCTGATCCTGGCGCCGGCCCAGCGAAAGCAGCTGCATGAGCGTATCGAAAAGCGCTTCCTGCAGATGCTGGAACTCGGCTTCGAGGATGAAGTCAGAGAACTCATGGCCCGGCCCGGGTTTTCCCGGGATCTGCCGTCCATGCGCGCCGTGGGTTACCGGCAGATGATCGACCACCTGCAGGGCAGGCTGAGCCGGGATGAAATGCGCGAAAAGGCCGTGGCCGCCACCCGTCAGCTGGCCAAGCGCCAGTTTACCTGGCTACGCCGAGAACTTGACGCAACCTGGCTGGATGAAGAACGCGGGAATTTGTCGGTACAGGCAACAAAAATTATTGAAAATAATATGGTTTTATGAGAGTGATAAAGCGATTTCCTTGTTTGTCATAAGGGCATTACCGGAGGCGCTTCCTGTGTTATATTAGCGATAGGATAAATTTTGTAAATGACCCCTTGCGCCAACGTCCTCGCGGCGGACGGGGAAAGCAGTTTCACAATAACTACTAGGCCGGTTGTCTGGCCAAAATCAGATAACTACAAGATCTCAAAGGAGAAAAACAACATGTCAAAAGGGCAATCTCTCCAGGACCCTTTCCTTAACGCTTTGCGTAAGGAACGTATTCCCGTTTCCATCTTTCTCGTGAATGGTATCAAGTTGCAGGGTACCATAGATTCCTTCGATCAGTTCGTGGTCCTGCTCAAGAACACCGTCAGCCAGATGGTATACAAGCATGCCATTTCCACCGTGGTGCCGGCGCGCAATGTCCGTCTCACGCCTCCCCAGGATACGGATCAGGTCGATCCCGGTAATCTTTGATTTTCTCTCCCCTTCCTCGGTTTGAACATGCCGCCCAAGCCCCTTTCCGGGCTTTTGGCGGCATGTTTCCATGCGTAGCGGTCCTGTAGACCAGTCGAGCTGTTGTGATGTTCGAACGTCCCAAGGCCGGTGAAACAGCCATCCTGGTGCACTTGTCCCTGCAGGGCGCGCCCGATCCCGACGAATTGCAGGAATTCCGCGAACTGGCCGAATCCGCCGGGGCGCAGGTGGCGGAGCTGGTTACCGGCGTGCGCCGCAGTCCCGACCCCCGCTACTACGTGGGGCGGGGGAAGGCCGAGGAAATCCACGCCATCGTGGAATCCCGGGAAGCGGAACTGGTGATCTTCGATCATGCCCTGTCTCCCAGTCAGGAGCGCAACCTGGAAGCCCTGTTCCAGTGCCGGGTGCTGGACCGTTCCGGCCTGATCCTGGACATCTTCGCCCAGCGTGCCCGTTCTTTCGAGGGCAAACTGCAGGTGGAACTGGCCCAGCTGCGCCACCTGTCCACCCGCCTGGTGCGGGGCTGGACCCACCTGGAGCGTCAGAAGGGCGGCATCGGCCTGCGCGGACCCGGCGAAACCCAGCTGGAGACGGACCGGCGTCTGCTCAATCAGCGCATCGACCAGATCCGCCGTCGCCTGTCCAGGGTGGACAGTCAGCGGAACCAGGGACGCAAGGCCCGGCGCCGGGCGGAAGTGCCCACGGTTTCCCTGGTGGGCTACACCAATGCCGGCAAATCCACCCTGTTCAACCGCCTCACCCATGCCCATGTGTACGCGCAGGATCAGCTGTTCGCCACCCTGGACCCCACCTTGCGGCGTCTGAAGCTGCCGGAAGGTGAGCAGGTGGTGCTGGCCGACACCGTGGGGTTCATCTCCAGGCTGCCCCACGAACTGGTGGCAGCCTTCAAGTCCACCCTGCAGGAAACCGTGGAGGCCTCCCTGCTGCTGCATGTCATCGACGCCGCCAGCCACCGCCGCGCCGAGAACATGGTTGAAGTGGAGGACGTGCTGCAGCAGATCGGCGCCCACGAGGTCCTGCGTATCGAGGTGTACAACAAGATCGATCTCATGGATGGCGTGACAGCCCATGTGGACAGGGATGAGGATGGCTTGGTGACGCGGGTATGGTGCTCCGCCGTCACCGGCGAAGGCATGGATCTGCTGGTGGACGCCCTGCAGGCGCGCTTCCACCAGGCCCATGTGCGGCGTCATGTGCATCTCCAACCCGCGGACGGACGCCTGCGCGCCCTGCTTCACGAAAAGACCCAGGTGCTGCAGCTGGAAAATCTTGAAGACGGCGGCTGTGAAATGGAGATCGAGCTGACGGTGACGGACTTCGAGCGCCTGATGAAAAAGGAGCCCGACCTGGCGGAGAAACTGCTGGCCCGCTGACGAGGGGCCTCAGCCATGCTTCCATCCCTTCCGCAGGGTCATCCCGGGGTACATTTCTGTCCGAAGTTGGTACAATTCCCGATTCCATCCGCGGGCATGGTCCTGCGGGGCAACAGACCAAGCACTGGAGTGAAACATGGCCTGGAATGAACCAGGCGGCAACGATCAGGACCCCTGGAGTGGCAAGGGGAAGGATCAGGGGCCGCCGGATCTTGATGAAGTCGTAAAGAACCTGCAGAAAAAGATGGGCGGCCTGTTTGGCGGAAAGGGCGGTGGCCGTTCCGTTGGCGGCAGCGGTGGCGCGGGCAGCAGCGGGTTGGTCGTTGCCCTCATCGTCATCATCGCCCTGGTGCTGCTGGGCATCAAGAGCTTCTATATCGTGCAGCCCGCGGAGCGGGCCGTGGTGCAGCGCCTGGGCGCCTTCCATTCGGTGACGACCCCGGGGCCGCATTTCCTGATTCCCTTCATCGACACCAAGACCATCATCAACGTGGATCAGGTGAACAAGTTCGGCCACCGGGCGCAGATGCTCACCAAGGACGAGAATATCGTCGACGTGACCCTTACGGTGCAGTTCCGGGTCCAGGACGCGGCCAACTTCCTGTTCCAGGATGCCGATCCCGTGAAGACCATCTACAGTGCCGTGGAGTCCGCATTGCGGGAGGTCACGGGCAAGAGCACCCTGGACGAGATCATCACCCAGAACCGTTCCGCCGTGGCCGCCATGGTCAAGCAGAACACCCAGGCCCTGCTCAACACCTACAAGACCGGCCTGGTGGTGACCAATGTCAACATTCAGGACGCCAATCCGCCGGAGGAAGTGAAGGAAGCCTTCGACGACGCCACCCGTGCCATGGCGGACAAGGAGCGGGTGCAGAACCAGGCGGACGCCTATGCCAACGACATCGTGCCCCGCGCCCGGGGCGCTGCCGCCCGCCAGGTGGAAGACGCCAAGGCCTACGCCTTCAAGGTGGTTTCCGAAGCCCAGGGTGAAACCAAGCGTTTCCTGGCCCTGTTGAATGAATACCGGAAAGCCCCGGACGTGACCCGTGAACGCCTGTACCTGGACACCATGCAGGATGTGCTGGCGGACACCGGCAAGGTGCTGCTGGACGTGAAGGAAGGCGGCAATACTCTCACCTACCTGCCCCTGGACAAGCTGATGCAGCCCGGCGCCGGCACGCCCACGCCCGCGGCCCAGCTGCCGGGCTATGAGAGCCTGCAGGCCGAATCCGAGTCCCGCAAGCTCAAGGACGCCCGGGACCGCCGCCAGGAAGTGGCGCGGGACCGTGAACGCGCCAGGAGGAACCGCTGATGAACTCACCGAAGATGATGTTTGCCGCCGTGGTGGCCATAATCCTGCTGATCGTGGGCTCCATGTCCCTGTTCGTGGTGAAGGAGAACGAGACGGCCCTGCTGCTGCGTTTGGGCAAGATCGTCGATTCCGACTTCAAGCCCGGCCTGCATGTGAAGATACCGGTGATCCAGACCGTGCAGCGTTTCGACAAGCGCCTGCAGACCCTGGATGCCAAGCCCGAGCATTTTCTCACCAGTGAAAAGAAATTCGTAGTGGTGGATTCCTACATCAAGTGGCGCATCGACGACACCGCCCAGTACTACCGCTCCACCCGGGGCGACATGATGACCACCTCGCGGCTGCTGGGCGAGCGCATCAATGCCGCCCTGCGTGACGAGTTCGGCAAGCGCACCATATCCGAAGTGATCTCCGGGGAACGCACCCAGATCATGGACCAGCTTACGCGCCGCGCCGACGAAAGCTCCGCCGATTTGGGCGTGGAGATCGTGGACGTGCGCATCAAGCGCATCGACTTCCCGCCGGAGATCAGCAACCGGGTGTACGAGCGCATGCGCACCGAGCGTGAGCGGGTGGCCCGGGAACTGCGCGCCCAGGGGGCGGAAGCCGCCGAACGCATCCGCGCCGAGGCGGATCGCCAGAAGACCGAAATCCTGGCCCAGGCCTACCGCGAGTCCGAGGAGATCCGAGGCAAGGGCGATGCCGAGGCGGCGGGCATCTATGCCAGGGCCTTCGCCACGGATGCCGAGTTCTACGCCTTCTGGCGCAGCCTCAAGGCCTATCGCAAGGTGTTTTCCTCGGGCTCCAACATGATGGTGCTGGATCCGGATTCGCCCTTTTTCCGCTATTTCAAGGGTAGTGCTGGCCAATAGGCACCAGTTTTGGGAAAATACCGCATTCAGCCGGGGCATGCCCCGGCTTTTTCTGGCGATGGGAGTCGAGTCATGGCATGGCAGGATTTATGGGCGGCCCTCGCCCTGATGCTGGTGCTGGAAGGCATACTGCCGTTCTTGAATCCCGGGCGTTTCCGCAGCATGGTACGCATGCTGGATGAGATGGATGACGCCCTGGTACGCCGTATCGGCCTGGTGAGCATGCTCGCCGGCCTGGGATTGCTGTATCTGGTGAGATCATGAGTTCACACAAACACTGGCTGCTGCCCGAGGGCATAGACGAGCTGTTGCCCGAGCAGGCCGCGCGTCTGGAAGCCCTGCGCCGCCGCCTGCTGGACCAGTTTGGCAGCTGGGGGTATGAACTGGTGATCACCCCCTTCATCGAGTACCTGGATTCCCTGCTCACCGGGGCCGGCAAGGATCTGGAACACCAGACCTTCAAGCTGACCGACCAGATCAGCGGCCGCCTCTTGGGCATACGCGCCGACATCACCCCCCAGGCGGCGCGTATCGACGCCCACCAGCTGTGTCGGGACGAGCCCAACCGCCTGTGCTACATCGGCAGTGTTTTCCGCGCCCGGGGCGACGGCTTTTCTGCCACCCGCAGTCCCCTGCAGATCGGCGCCGAGCTGTACGGTCATGCCGGGGTGGAAAGCGACCTGGAGATTCTCTGCCTGATGATGGCCACCCTGGACATGGCCGGGGTGGAGAACGTCTTCCTGGACCTGGGGCATGTGGGCATCTTCCAGGGCCTGGCGCGGCAGGCCGGCCTGGATGCAGAGCAGGAGGGCGCCCTGTTCGCCGCCTTACAGCGCAAGGCCGTACCGGAAATCCAGGCGCTGGTGGAAAGCTTCTCCCTGGATGCGGCCATGGGACAGATGTTCATCGATCTGGCGGGCCTCAACGGCAAGGCCCATGTCCTGGCGCAGGCCCGGGAGAAGCTGGCGGGCGCCAGTGAGGAGGTGGCTGCGGCCATCGATTACCTGGAACAGGCCGGGCAGCGTCTCCAGGCCTGCCTGCCGGAGCTGCCCGTGCATTACGACCTGGCGGAATTGCGCGGCTACCGCTACCAGACAGGGCTGGTGTTTGCTGCCTTCGTGCCCGGCTCCGGCAAGGAGATCGCCCGGGGAGGCCGCTATGACCACGTGGGCGAGAAATTCGGCCGCTCCCGCCCGGCCACGGGCTTCAGTGCCGATCTCAAGACCCTCATGCGCTTTGGCAAGGCAGCAGCGCCAGAACGCCAACAGCGCATTTTCGCGCCCGCCGGCGGGGATGCGGCTCTGGAAGAAAAGATTGCTGAACTGCGTAGCCAGGGCAGGGTGGTGATCCGTCACCTGCCGGGACAGCAGGGCGATGCCGCGGCCATGGGCTACGATGCCGTGCTGGTGAGCAAGGATGGCAGGTGGCAGGTTCAGGCTATGACAGGCGATTCGAGGCGATGAATAGACGCTCGCTTGTAGGTCGGACTTCAGTCCGACACACAACGGTGGATTGTCGGGCTAAAGCCCGACCTACAGTCATAACGCGGCTTCATTTAGTAACTTGTAAAGACAACGTAACTACTTCAGTGGGCAGTTCAAATGACAGGTAATGGCTCAGATTGTCGCTGAAATGCGTCAGATCAAGGCAATAAATGTGAGTTTACAAGTGTAAATGACCATTATTGAACTCAGAGCTGGCGCATTTCAATGGTGAGCTGGGTAGTTACAAGACAACAACATACACAGAGACACAAACAGATGGGCAAGAACGTAGTAGTCATAGGCACCCAGTGGGGTGATGAAGGCAAGGGCAAGATCGTGGATCTGCTCACGGACAAGGCGGACGCCGTGGTGCGTTTCCAGGGCGGTCACAACGCCGGCCACACCCTGGTCATCGACGGCAAGGAAACCATCCTGCATCTGATCCCCTCCGGCGTGCTGCGCGAAGGCGTGCGCTGCCTCATCGGCAACGGCGTGGTGCTGTCTCCGGAAGCCGTGCTCAAGGAGCTGGACGATCTGGAGGCCGCCGGCGTGGACGTGCGTTCGCGCCTCGGCATCAGCGAGTCCTGCACCCTCATCCTTCCCTATCACATCGCCCTGGATCAGGCCCGGGAGATCGCCCGGGGCAAGAAAGCCATCGGCACCACCGGCCGGGGCATAGGTCCTGCCTACGAAGACAAGGTATCCCGCCGCGGTATCCGTTTGGGCGAAATGATGGACGAAAGCCATTTCCGCGAGCGCCTGAAGGAAGTCATGGAATACCACAACTTCGCCCTGGCGCACTATTTCAAGCAGCCCGTGGTGGATTATCAGAAAGTGCTGGACGAGTGCCTGGCCCAGGCGGACAAGCTGCGTGACCTGGTGGAAGACGTGCCCGGCACCCTGCACCGCCTGCGTAGGGAAGGCAAGAGCGTCATGTATGAAGGCGCCCAGGGGGCCCTGCTGGATATCGACCATGGCACCTATCCCTATGTGACTTCATCCAACACCACCGCCGGTGGCGCGGCGGCAGGCACGGGCACGGGGCCCCGGGAGCTGGACTACATCGTGGGCATCGTCAAGGCCTACACCACCCGGGTAGGTGCCGGTCCCTTCCCCACGGAGCTGTTCGACGAGGACGGTCCCGGCAACCACATGGGGGTGAAGGGACACGAGTTCGGCGCCACCACCGGGCGCAAGCGCCGTTGCGGTTGGCTGGACACCGTGGCCCTGCGCCGTTCCCTGGCCATCAACTCCGTCACCGGCCTGTGCATCACCAAGCTGGACGTGCTGGACGGTCTGGATACCCTGAAGATCTGCGTGGCCTATGAATTCGATGGCGAGCAGGTGGATATCCCCCCGGCGGGCGCCGACGCCTTCGAGCGCTGCAAGCCCGTGTACATCGAAATGCCCGGCTGGAGCGGCAGCACCCGGGGCGCCAACGGCTTCGCCGAGCTGCCGGAGAACGCCCAGGCCTACCTGAAGAAGATCGAGGAATTGTGCGAGACGCCCATACACATCATCTCCACCGGCCCGGACCGGGAAGAGACTCTGGTGCTGGAGCATCCTTTCGATTGATTGCTGTGGGCCGGGAGCAGCGGGCCTGTCGCCCCACCGCGTCCACCGCCAGTTGGCGGAGCTGAGGCATGCCTCCAGCAAAGAAAAAAGCGGTACGCAAAAAGAAGGTCGCGGCGCGGAAAAAGGTCGTACGCCGCAAGCCCGCAGCCTCCCGCAAGAAAAAGAAGGCTTCCCGCAGGGGCTTTCCCTGGTTCCGCTGGCTGCTGGGCCTGAGCCTGCTGGGCGTCCTCGCCCTGGGCGCTTATTCCCTGTACCTGTCCCAGGTCGTAAGAGTCAAGTTCGAGGGCAAGCGCTGGGCCATTCCCGCCCGGGTCTATGCCCGTCCCCTGGAACTCTACGTGGGGGCCGATCTCACCGTGGAACGTCTGCAGGCCGAGTTCCAGGCCCTGGGCTACCGCAAGATGAAGCAGGCGGTGAAGCCTGCCCAGTGGAGCCAGTCGGGCTCGCGCTTCATTTTCCAGACCCGGGATTTCCTGTTCTGGGATGGCGAGGAGCCTTCCCGCCGCGTGGGCCTGCGCATCAGTGATGGCGCCGTGACCGCCCTCAAGGACGCCACCACGGGCAGGGATCTGGACATTCTGCGCCTGGAACCGCCACAGATCGGCTCCATCTATCCCTCCCACAAGGAGGACCGGGTGCTGGTGCGCCGCGAAGACCTGCCCGATCATCTGGTGGCTGCCCTGTTGGCCGCCGAGGACCGGGATTTCTTTCATCATCACGGGGTCAATCCCCTGAGCATCGCCCGGGCCATGATGGCCAATATCAGGGCCGGGAAGGCGGTGCAGGGCGGCAGCACCCTCACCCAGCAGCTGGTGAAGAACTTCTTCCTCACCCCCGAGCGCAGCCTGTGGCGCAAATTCAACGAAGCCCTCATGGCCATCATTCTCGATGCCCGCTACAGCAAGGACGAAATCCTGGAAGCCTATGCCAACGAAGTGTTCCTGGGCCAGGATGGTGAGCGGGCCATCCACGGCTTCGGCCTGGCCGCCTATTTCTACTTCAACCGTCCCCTGAGCGAATTGCGCCTGCATGAGACGGCCCTGCTGGTGGGCCTGCTCAAGGGCGCGTCCTATTATGATCCCCGCCGCCATCCGGCGCGCGCCCTGAAGCGCCGCAACCTGGTGCTGCAGCTCATGGCCGACCAGGGCTTCATCGACCAGGCCACCGCGGACAAGGCCATGAAGCTGCCCCTGGGCGTAGGGCGCAAGGGGCGGCGCTCCAATGCGCGGCATCCCGCCTTCATCGACCTGGTGCGCCGCCAGCTGCGGCGTGACTACAAGGAAGAAGACCTCACTTCCGAAGGCCTGCGCATCTTCACCACCCTGGACCCCTGGGCCCAGCAGGTGCTGGACACCCAGATTGCCCGGGGACTGAGTGCCCTGGAAAAGGCGCGGAAGAAGCTGCCCGCAGGAAGCCTGCAGGCGGCCATGGTGCTGGTGTCGCCCCAGGGCGGCGAGATTCGCGCCCTCAGCGGCGGGCGGGACGCCGGTTTCGCCGGCTTCAACCGCGCCCTGGATGCCGTGCGTCCCATCGGCTCCCTGATCAAACCTGTGATCTATCTGCTGGCGCTTTCCCGGCCCCAGGAATACTCCCTGGTGACTTTGCTGGAAGACGAGCCCGTCAGCCTCAAGGATGCCAGGGGGCGGGTCTGGTCGCCGAAGAACTACGATGGCCAGGCCCATGGCTTGGTGCCCCTGCATACGGCTCTGGCCCATTCCTACAACCTGGCTACCGTGCGCCTGGGTTTGGCCCTGGGATTGGACAAAGTGGTGCGCCAGCTGCAGGCCATGGGAGTGGGACGCCCCATGCGGCCTCTGCCGTCCCTGCTGCTGGGGGCGGTTTCCCTGTCGCCCCTGGAAGTGGCCCAGTTCTATCAGGTGATTGCTTCTGGTGGTTTCCGCGCGCCCCTGCGCGCCATCCGCGAGATCACCGACAGCGAGGGCAGGCCTTTGCAGCGTTATCCCCTGGAGGTGAAACAGGTGGCAGAACCCGGTCCCCTGTACCTGCTCAGCCGCAACCTGGTGGAAGTGATGCGCGAAGGCACCGGGCGCGGGGTGCGCCGTTACCTGCCGGAGAACCTGGAAGTGGCAGGCAAGACCGGCACCACGGATGAGCTGCGCGACAGCTGGTTTGCCGGTTTCAGCGGTGACTGGCTGGCCGTGGCCTGGGTGGGTCGGGACGACAACAGGCCCGCCGGCCTGACTGGCTCGTCCGGTGCCCTGACCCTCTGGGGGCGGGTGATGAAAGCCCTGAAGCCCCAGCCGCTGGGGCTGCTGCCGCCGGATGACGTGGTCTATGTCTGGGTGGATGCCCAGACGGGCTATCTCAGTGCCGAGGACTGCGAAGGCGCCATCGCCATGCCTTTCATCCGGGGTTCCGAGCCCCGCCTGCGCTCAGCCTGTCTGGAAGACATGGAACAAAACCGGGGATTCCTGGATGGGTTGTTCGACAATTAAGCCGGCGAGCAAATATGTCGCCTTAGTGCTTCAAGCAGAGAGGATGAAGACGACATATTTGGTCGCCGGATTAATCATTAAGATAGGTGATAACAGAAGGAAGTTGAAGCTTCGAGGCACGCCTTGAGGCAGTGCGTCAGCAATAACGGGCTCTCAGGCTTTTGCTGAGCTGTCCAATCCGCCGACAACACAAGAGCATTCAGGCCATGACATACATCCACACGCCGGGCTACACTCGCAGCAACAAGATGCCGCCGCCGCACACCCAGGTGTTTTCCATCGAACAAGAAACTTGTCGGGGTCGGCGTCACTAAGCGTTTTTCGGGCGGGGTCATCCATGAACTGGCGGACACAGTGGTATCCGGCATGAAGAAATCGAGGGGCATCCAATGAGTGGCAGCAGGTTTTGGCAACAACTCGAAGGTGGGGAAGTTGGAGAATCCGTTCCCCTGGAACAGGCGCTGTCTGAAATCCCCTGGAATGCCGATGGCCTGATTCCCGCCATCGCCCAGCAGTACGATACGGGGGAGGTGCTCATGCTGGCCTGGATGAACAGGGAGGCCCTGAATGAAACCCTGGAGAAGGGCCGGGTATGTTACTGGTCACGCTCCCGCCAGCAGCTGTGGCGCAAGGGGGAGTCCTCCGGGCAGGTGCAGCGGCTCAGGGAAGCGCGCCTGGACTGTGATGGGGATACCCTGTTGCTGCTGGTGGATCAGACCGGCCCCGCCTGTCATACGGGGCGCCGGGGGTGTTTCTACAATCTGGTGCAGGGCGATCGCCTGGTGGTGGACAAGCCGGTGCTCATCGATCCTGCCAGTCTGTACGGGAAATAACGATGTTGCAGATTCATCCACTGCCGGCGTTTGAAGACAACTATATCTGGGTGATTCGGAAACCCGGCAGCGAGCGCTGCGTGGTGGTGGATCCCGGTGACGAGGATCCCGTCCTCGATTACCTGCAGTCCCAGGGGCTGGCATTGGCTGCCATTCTCATCACCCATGGCCATGGTGACCACACCGGCGGCGTGCGCGGATTGAAGCAGCAATGGCCGCAGGCTGTGGTTTACGGTCCGTCCCAAGAAAGGATTCCCGTGGTGGAACAGCAGTTGGGGGAAGGGGACGAGCTTTCCCTTGCCGACCTTGGCCAACCCTGCCGGGTCATGGATGTGCCGGGGCACACCAGTGGGCACCTGGCCTACCGGCTGGGTGAGGCCCTGTTCTGTGGCGACACCCTGTTTGCCGGAGGGTGCGGGCGGGTATTCAGCGGCACCCACGACCAGCTCAGCGATTCCCTGCGGCGCATTGCCGCCCTGCCGCCGCAAACCCTGGTGTACTGCGCCCATGAATACACCTTGGCCAACCTGGGATTCGCCCTGTGGGTGGAGCCGGACAATGCCGCCATCGTGGCGCGCCGGGAAGTGGAGCAAGCAAAGCGGCTTCAGGGGCAGCCCACGGTGCCTTCGACCCTGGGGCTGGAGCTGGAAACCAACCCTTTCCTGCGCACGGGAGAGCCTGCCGTGATCGCCGCGGCGGAAGAATGGGCTGGCAGGCCCCTGAGCGGGCACCGGGAGGTGTTCCGTGCTCTGCGTGACTGGAAGGACAGGGATTACGACTGACTTTGATCCAAAGGGGTCGAAGTCAAATTCCACCCAATTGTTACAGGGAACAGGACCAAACTGCGCCACGCCATCGGATCTTTTCAACATCCTCCCCATTTGACTCCGACCCCGGCCACACAACAACGCCCGTGATGATGAACTGTAGGTCGGACTTCAGTCCGACACCGCCCGTATGTGGCACCATTGTCGGACTGAAGTCCGACCTACATCAAGCCATGGATCAAGGCTTCAGCTGCTTTCGCTGATGGCCCCCTTGCCGATGCCTTCGAAGGCCTGAACCCGAAAACGCTGGCCCTGCTGTTCTTTCTCCAGACGCTCGCGGATGTGCCGGGCGATGTTTTCCACCGTGGATTCGGTGTCGAGGAGATAGCAGCGATCGGCGGGCAGTTCCAGTTCGAAGGCGCCTTGTTCGGCGGTATAGGCAAAGCGGAAACAGGTCTGGTCATTGCAGGAGGTGATGGCCACCATGTCCGTTTCTGTGCCGATGTAGGTACCCCGCAGCCGTTCCGCCCACAGATGCTCCAGCATGGCATCACGTATTCCATCACGCCAGATGCGGATGCGTGACCGGTGACCGTGGGCGATGCGCTGGCAGTTGCCGCAATGCTGCTTCAGGCCGTGGCTGTACTGGTACCAGGCTCCGTCTTCCGGTTCCGGGTAGAGGGTCAGCTGCATGGACTGAACATTGCCGGGCAGCTTGGGCTGCAACGCCTGATGTATGGTTTTGGCTACCTGGGTTCTGGTGATGGTTTCGCCGGGAATGAACTGCAAGGCATCCGCTGGGCCCCGATGGCGGATGCGCAGACCGTTGTCCAGCAGGAAACTCAGCTGGTCGTCTTCCACCGACAGGCCGGGGTGATCGGCGGGCACCAGCAGCCGGTGATCGAAACCCTCGTCGATGAGCTGTTTCACCTGGCGCTTCACATCGCCGAAATCCAGCACCATGCCCTGGTCGTCCAGGCCACCTGCCAGTTCGATGTCCACCAGCCAGCTTTCTCCCAGCAGCCCCCGGATCGGGTGCAGATAGGAAAAATCCATGGCGGTGAGCTGATTGACGAACAGGCGCATGGGGGCATTATCCCTGATGCGGTGGATGGGGAACAGGGGGAAGTTCAAGTGGATATCGGTTGGCAGGGGTCGGAGTCAAACCAGGGTGATGTTGCATACAATCAACGGTTGGATGTGATTTGACTCCGACCCCTGCGCCCGCTGCTCTCGGCATCCCTGCCTTCGCAGCATACGGCCGCCAGGGATGGCGGAAGTGCCGGTAATGCAGGGAGCAATTACCGGCCACTCCATCCCTGGAGATAGCCGCTCCTGCGCATCCCTGCGCCCGCGGCATACCGTACATCCTGTACATTCGCCGCTACGGCCATCCCTGGCCTCTCGCGGCATACACTCCATCCCTGGAGATAGCCGCTCCTGGGCAAGACGGACCTGAATAGAGATATACCGGGTAATCAGGAATACTGCTCTCGGCATCCCTGCCTTCGCAGCATAAGCACATCCCTGTGCAAAAAAAGGCGCCCGAAGGCGCCTGATCCCAATAGGAGGGAGGGAAAAAACGGGTTTCAGCCGGCAATTCCGGGATTGCCTTTCACGCCGATGAGTTTTGGGGTGTTGAGTTTCCTGATTTTCACCG
>JALVNE010000172.1 GCA_027026755.1 Sedimenticola sp.
GGAGCTCAGGACGCACTTCTCCTGTTGAGGCTCAAAGCAAGTTGTCGAGGGTTCAGGTCAGCTCGCTCCTACGGCGACCCAAGCATCCCATTGGGATGGATATAAGGTTCGTTCGGGAACCGATAGTTTCTGCTGCCTTCCACCTGTCGTGAATTTGGCCGCCATCCGGATGAGAAACGTCCGGACAGTTGCCGGCTCCCAACGGCGCAGGGTGGAGTTACCGCTCAAAAGCGCCATGTAACGTACCGTGTTGTAGGCCAGGATCGCACTCTGGAACAGCATGCTGTTCGCCCAGAAGTCGTCTGTCTTGATATGGGCAAGCGCCATCTGGTTTTTGGCCTCCTCGATCCAGGTCTCGCAGGTGGCACGCTGTCCATACTGCTTGTGGACCTGCCACGGGTCGTCGTTGTCACTTGTCACATAGCAGAAGTAATCGTACTCCTTGATCTTGAACAACGTGGGCGGCTTGTCGGGATCGGGATCTTTCTCCCGCCGCACAGCCACGAACTGACGGGAACAGGACCAAGACGCGCACTGGTGAAAGAACCGGCATTGCTCCCAGCCGGGATGGTTGGGGATGGGCTCCCATTTCTGGCCGGACAGCAGCTTTTTCAAGCCCTTGAGTTTCACCTTGATCAGATACCCATGTCCTCCCTCCTCCAGGAGATCAAGCAGGGCACCAACAAAAAAGCCGCTATCACCGCGAAACAGTATGCGGCTCCGGTTTGGAAGATGGGCCAGGAGCTGCTTGGTAAACTCAACGATCCCGTTACTGGTATAGGAATTGCCGCATCGCAGCCAACCCTGCAGGATCTCCTTGGTCTCCACGCAGAAGGCGAGCAAGGGGTGATAGGACACTGCTCCCCGTTTGTGGGGATTGTAGCCCTTGGCCGCTCCCTGCTGCGAGCCGTACACTGTTTTTTCGGTGGAGTCCACATCGATGACCATGCAGGGAAGTGCCGCGATTCTGCTTTTGCCTGTCCGAAGCGCTGTCCGCCAGATCTTCCCTCGATATCGGTGCACCACTGTTTCCAGATCATTGATGTGTCGCTGGCTGAATGTCCTGAACAGACGTCCGAAGGTGGTTTCATCGGGGATGTGCAACCATCCAGCCGCCCGAGCGAGGATGGCATCAGACCATACGGTGACAATGCCACGAATCGAACGTGCCCCGCCAATGATCGCCACCAGGGGCAGAAAGATGGCATCGACGACATCATAGCGAGCCGTTGCTCCGCGCCGGTGATTGACGGTTTCTGCTATCAGGCTCATAACACCGTGTTTTTGAAGGAATTTAACAACGGGAATGAGCCCGGCCTGGGTGGTAAGGCCTTTTGCTCCCTTGCTGATTTGGATTTTCCTTGGCGCTACCCGGGCTGATCGTTTATTCTGTTTTCTGTTCATGGAAATGGTGAGTCGTTGTAGTTGAATGTTTACTGGTTAACACTGTGATAACACTACCATTTCCATGAACTTTTTTCAACTAATTGCAGGATTTAGGT
>JALVNE010000173.1 GCA_027026755.1 Sedimenticola sp.
TAAGCTCGCGGCGGTCTTCCCTGGTGGCGCTGATCACCTGCCAGTCTGCCGGGGCCTTCACCGTCAGGGCATAGCTGGCCTTGAGATCCGGCTGGTCGAAGCAGGGGAAGACGCGGTGGGCGTCGAAAGGCTCGAAGTGGGTGTACAGATAGAATTCGCCGTCCACCGGGTCCCGGAAGCGGTAGAGCCCGCTGCCGTTGTCGCTGTAGGGGTGGCTGAAACGGACGGCGACCCTGTTTTCACCGGATTTCAGTCGGGAGGCGGGTATGAACAGGTTGTTGCCTTCATGGCGAATGGCGGCTGCCGTGCCGTTCACCTTCAGTTCGTGCACGGTGCCGCCGGTGAAGTCCAGGGGGATATCCTGCCCCGGTCGAGTGTTCAGCTGGAAACGGATGAGGGCATGGCCGCTGAAGCTGTCGCCCTCTTTGTCCAGCTCGAAATGCAGCTGGTAAGCGACCTGGGAAATCCGCGCGGAACGCCAGCGGGCCTGTTCGCGGGTCAGGGCGGCCGGATCTGTCTCACTGGCATGGCAGGGCCAGGGCAGGAGCAGGATGAGCAGCCACAGGCCCGGGAGGGTCATGGACAGGGGAAGATGATGGAAAAGGCGCGTGCGCATGGGCAAGGCAAATTACAGCATGGCCCTGTTTCCGTAAAGCCATGCTGGATCATAAACAGTTCCCCTCTCCCCTTGGGAGGGTGTCACAAAAGCCCTGGACACCACCATCCACTACCTGGGGGACGTGGAAGTGTACTACCGGGAAGACGGCGCACCCCCCGAATACCGGCACTACATCCAGGCCAATGGCCAGGCAAAAAGATAGAAGACACCCATAAATAAAGATAGAAGACACCCATAAATCGGGAGAATAGAAGACACCCAAATTGTGGGGAGTAGAAAGGTTTGCACAAAAACCGGGATACGATGGGTACAGCTAGGCGCTGATGGGATGGCCAATTAAAACAAACACTTAGGGGAAGCCTGCCAACAATTTTCAGCAAAAATTAGTTTTGCACAATTTTTTCAAAAAATCACTTCCAGGCGGCTAAAGGAAGGCAAACACAAAAACCGAGAAAATAACGTAACAAACTGATTTTTAAAGAGATGTCAAGAATACGGCATCGGAAACAGGTTTCTTGCACTGCAAAATTTCTTGCAGTGGCCAAAAAATAAACCTAACCTCTTGATTAAACGGGAATTATTCCTTTTTTCCAACGTAGATAGGTACATTTTCGCTGGACATTTTTGACCAGCGAGCAAAAAACAAACGCAAGTGGTTGTAAATTCATCAGTATTTAGGTTTTGATGCTTCTTGGTCGGCTTGGCGTCGCTGGACGTGCCACAGCAGTTCCTGAAGAAACCGGCGATTAACTATCCTCCTGAATCCGTGACTTTACACCCATACCCGCTCGTCTATGGCGGCAATTGCCGAGGGACGTGCTCTTTCGCTTCTGTTCACCTGAACTGATACCTGCTTTCCCGCCCAAAATGCACGGCACATCCC
>JALVNE010000174.1 GCA_027026755.1 Sedimenticola sp.
CATTTGCTGGGTATGCCGAGTTTGCGTGAGCAGGTGCAGTCACTGTTACACCTGGAGCCTGGAGCCACCACACGGATCCCTCTGGCGCGTTCTACCTGGTCCGAAGAGCTCGAAGCGCCGAGGCGCAGTCTTGGCGGCAACCCTGCCACATTTGTTGGCAGAGGCCCAGGCCTTGCTGCCGGATCGGCTGGCGGACTTTCCCGAACTCGATGGACGGCCTGTGTATGCAGCAGATGGCACCTATCAGACAGAAGGCGCCCATTACGGACGCCGTACGCCCAAAGAAGGGGGTGAGGACAATCCCAAGGGTCATGTGTTGCTGAGCTTCTATAACGTTCGTGTCGGCTGTGTAGCGGATGTCCATGTGGATACCCGCAGCCGTCATGAAACGAGACTATTGCGTGACTACGACGAATCCGCTGAGGCGATGACCCGAGATCGGGGTGCCCTGTGGTTGGTCGACCGGGCTTTCATCGATGCCCCTTTCTGGGATCGAAAGAAGCAACAGCGTGGGATCACCATGATCACCCGCATGAAAAGCAGTCTGTGTGTCGATTCCACCGAGGAACTACCGATAGCCGAGATATCGGCAAACAAGGGTGTGGTGAAAGATCTTCGGATCACTTTGAGAAGTTCCCGCAAGTCCTGGCGTCTGATTATCTACCGCACCCGTAGGGGCCACCTCGTGGAATTCCTCACCAACGACCTGAAGCTGGAACCCGGACTCATTGCCTTCCTCTACTCCCGCCGTTGGGAGGAAGAGAAGTGCTTCGATACCTGGAAGAACGACTTCAGTCTGGCCAAGGCCTGGGGCACCCGTTTGGCGGCTATTGAGAATCAGGCACGTCTGGCGATCATCACCAGTGTCCTCACCGCCCTGTTTCTTCACCGTACTTTGGGCCAACAGGGAGCGGTAGACGAAAAAGCCTTACGGAAACAGGATCAACGTTATGCCTCCGACTCGGCCGATGGAACCGACCGTCCAGAATGGACTCGTGTTGTGTTCCGTTATACGTCCAAGATCAGCCGTCAAGTATTGAGGTTCTTGAAGTACTGTTTCAACAAACCAGCCTCTCAGGCGCTTTATGAGGCCGAATTACAGCCCATGTTGCTGAGGTATCTGTGACTATGAGCCGGACACCGTTGTGATCGGGATTTTCTATCTCAAATAGAATTATGTGGGTTATTTATTTTTTATTCATCGACACACCAATCTTTAGAAATTATCGGACACGAGGAACAGATTAAAAAATGTCATGAGTGTTTGAGAATGCTCAACTAAGACAACTGCATGATAAATGGGACAGACTCGAAATAATCATGAATTCGAGTCTGACCCCATTTACGCCTTGTCACCGACGAACTCGGCCGGGTCGTCACGATCGACTATGATGACGCAAATCACCCCGTCAAAATCACCTATCCCTCGGGCGACGACCTCAGCATGACCTACGCCTACCGGAGCTCATACACCGAAGTGACCCGGCAATACCACTCGGCA
>JALVNE010000175.1 GCA_027026755.1 Sedimenticola sp.
GCACATTGGAAGCCTTCCTTGAAATGGACGTGCAAGGGTGTTTTAAGCTGATGATTGTCCATGTGTTTTCTTTCTGTTGGTGTCTCCTGTTCATGCGCTCTTCATGACCGCTGCTTTCAGGTATAATTGAAAAACTTGTGTGTCGGAAACTACCGGAATGAAAAGACTGGAACACCTGCTGGAACTGTTCATGTTCAACGCCCGCTGGCTGTTGGCGCCCTTCTATGTGGGGCTGATACTGGCCATCGGTCTGTTGATGGTCATGTTCTTCAAGGAGTTCTTCCATCTGGTGCCCATCGCTTTGTTCCATGCGCCAGGGCCGGAAATGGTGCTGGGCATCCTGGCACTCATCGACTTGGTGCTGGTGGCCAACCTGCTGCTCATCATCGTGTTTGCGGGATATGAGAATTTCGTGTCCCGCATCGACGTGGCGGAGCATGAGGACCGGCCGGACTGGATGGGCAAGGTCGGGTTCACTGATCTGAAGATCAAGCTCATCGGCTCCATCGTGGCCATATCCGGCATCGAGCTGCTCAAGCTGTTCGTGAATGTGGGAGAACCCATGGGAGAACAGGAACTGCTCTGGAAGGTCGTCATTCACGCCACACTGGTGATTTCCGGCGTGCTGTTTGCGCTCATGGACAGAATCGGCGGCAAGGCGCCGCATTGATACGGGTACGACCATCATGCTGCGAAAAATATTGGTAGCCAACCGGGGCGAGATCGCCGTGAGGGTGATTCGCGCTTGCGCCGAAATGGGCATACGCTCGGTGGCCATCTACACCGAAGCGGACAGGTACAGCCTGCACGTGAAGAAGGCGGACGAGTCCTACAGCATCGGTGACGATCCCGTGGCCGGTTATCTGAACATCCATCGTATCGTCAACCTGGCGGTGCAGACGGGCTGCGACGCCATTCATCCCGGTTATGGCTTTCTTTCCGAGAACGCGGATTTCGCCGCCGCCTGCGAGCGCCGGGGCATCACCTTCATCGGCCCCAGCGCGGAAGTCATCCGCCGCATGGGGGACAAGACCGAGGCGCGCAAGGCCATGATCGCCGCCGGGGTGCCGGTCACGCCAGGGACGGAGGAGAACCTCTCGGGGCTTGAAGAAGCGCTGAAAGTGGCGCAGCGTATCGGCTACCCGGTAATGCTCAAGGCCACTTCCGGCGGCGGCGGGCGTGGCATACGCCGCTGTGACGACGAGGAAGAACTGCGCAAGAACTACGACCGGGTCATCTCCGAGGCCACCAAGGCTTTCGGGCGTGCCGAGGTGTTCATGGAAAAATGCGTGGTCAATCCCCGGCACATCGAACTTCAGGTGCTGGCGGACAGTCATGGCAACTGTATCCATCTGTATGAACGGGACTGTTCCATCCAGCGCCGCAACCAGAAACTCATCGAAATCGCGCCTTCCCCGCAACTGGACGAAGGCCAGCGTCAGTACCTGGGCGGCTTGGCGGTGATCGCCGCGAAGGCCGTGGGTTATCAGAGCGCGGGCACGGTGGAATTCCTCATGGACGAGAACGGCCGCTTCTATTTCATGGAGATGAACACCCGGGTGCAGGTGGAGCACACCATTTCCGAAACCATCACCGGGGTGGACATCATCGAGGAGCAGATTCGCGTGGCGGCGGGCCTGAAGCTGCGTTTCAAACAGCATGAGATCCAGCGCCGGGGATACGCCATCCAGTTCCGGGTGAACGCGGAAGACCCCAAGAACAACTTCCTGCCCAGTTTCGGGCGTATCTCCCGCTACTATGCGCCCGGGGGGCCTGGGGTGCGCACGGACACGGCCATCTATACGGGCTATACGATTCCGCCTTATTTCGATTCCATGATCGCCAAGGTCATCGTCTGGGCCCTGACCTGGGAGGACGCCATTGCCCGGGGCGAGCGGGCCTTGCGGGACATGGAAGTGCATGGCATCCGCACCACCAAGGCCTATTACCTGGAAATCCTGCATCATCCGCAATTCCGGGCCGCTGATTTCACCACGTCCTTCGTGGAAGACCATCCCGAACTGACGGAATACACAGAGAAGCTGTGCAAGAGCGATGTCGCCGCCGCCCTGGCGGTGGCCGTGGCCGCTCACGCCGGTTTGTAAAGGTAAGAAACCATGTCGAAAATCGAAGTCACCGATGTCATCCTGCGCGATGCGCACCAGTCGCTCATCGCCACGCGTATGCGCACCGAGGACATGCTGCCCATCTGCGACAAGCTGGACAAGGTGGGTTACTGGTCCCTGGAATGCTGGGGCGGGGCCACCTATGATGCCTGCCTGCGTTTTCTCAAGGAAGATCCCTGGGAACGCCTGCGCAAGCTGCGCGCCGCCCTGCCCAACACGCGGCTGCAAATGCTGGTACGCGGCCAGAACCTGCTGGGATACCGCCACTATGCCGACGACGTGGTGCGGGCCTTCATCCTCAAGGCGGCAGAGCAGGGCATGGACGTGTTCCGCATCTTCGACGCCCTCAACGATATCCGCAACCTGCGCACCGCCATCGAAGCCACCAAGGAAGCGGGCAAGCATGCCCAGGGCACCATCTGCTACACGGTCAGCCCGGTGCATGATACCCAGGGCTTCGTGAAAATGGCCAAGGGCCTTACGGACATGGACTGCGACAGCATCTGCATCAAGGACATGGCCGGCCTGCTGACGCCCTACGCTACCGAAGAACTGGTCAAGGCCATCAAGGACGCCGTGGATCTGCCCCTGCAGTTGCATTCCCATGCCACGGCGGGGCTGGCGGAGATGTGTCATCTCAAGGCCATAGAGAACGGCTGCGACCGGGTGGACACGGCCATCTCCTCCTGGGCTGGCGGCACCAGTCATCCGCCCACCGAGTCCCTGGTGGCGGGCCTGCGCGGCACCGGATACGACACTGGCCTGGACCTGGAGCTGCTCCAGGAGATTGGCATGTATTTCTACGAGGTGCGCAAGAAATACCACCAGTTCGAGAGCGAGTTCACCGGGGTGGATACCCGGGTGCAGGTGAACCAGATTCCCGGCGGCATGATCTCCAACCTGGCCAACCAGCTCAAGGAACAGAACGCCCTGGGACGCATGAACGAAGTCATGGAAGAAATCCCCCGGGTGCGGGAGGATCTGGGGTATCCACCCCTGGTGACGCCCACCTCGCAGATCGTCGGCACCCAGGCGGTGCTCAACGTGCTCACCGGCAAGCGCTACCAGACTATCACCAATGAGGTGAAGATCTATCTCCAGGGCGGCTATGGCAAGGCGCCAGGCAAAGTGAACAAAAAATTACGCCGTGAAGCCGTTGGAAAGCAGGACATCATCGAGGTACGCCCGGCGGATCTTTTGGCACCGGAGCTGGAACACCTGCGTAAGGAGATTGGTGATCTGGCCAAGTCCGATGAGGATGTGCTGTCCTATGCCATGTTCCCCGAGATCGGGCGGCAGTTCCTGGAACAGCGTGCCGCGGGCAGTCTGCAGCCCGAGCCCCTGGAACCGCCCCCCGGCAACGGCCCCCAGGAGCGCGCCCCCACGGAGTTCAACATCGTACTCCACGGCGAAACCTATCACATCAAGATCACCGGCGCCGGCCACAAGGGGCAGCCGGAACGCCATTTCTATATGACCGTGGACGGCGTGCCCGAGGAAGCGGTGGTGGAAACCCTGGACGAGATCGTGCTCACCGGTGGTACCGAAGGGGCCGTGCAGGAGTCCATCAGCGGCCGCCGGCCCAAGGCCACCAGGGAAGGGCATGTGACCACTTCCATGCCTGGCACCATCGTCGAGGTGCTGGTCAAGGAAGGTGACAGTATCGAAGCTGGGGCGCCAGTGCTCATCACCGAAGCGATGAAGATGGAAACCGAGGTGCAGGCGCCCATTGGTGGCACCGTGTCTGGGGTGTTCGTGCAGAAAGGCGATGCCGTGAACCCGGATGAAGCCCTTGTCGAAATCGAACCCTGAGCATGTGCGCATTGGTCTGGCGCTGGGCGGCGGTGCCGCCCGGGGCTGGTCGCATATCGGCATTATCCAGGCACTGGAGGAAATGGGCTTGCGCCCCGATGTCATTGCGGGCTGTTCCATCGGCTCCATCGTCGGTGCGGCCCGCAGCGCCGGCAACCTGTGGCGCCTCCAGGACTGGGTACTGTCCCTGCGCCGTCGTGACGTAGCGACATTTTTCGATATCGGCTGGGGCAGCAAAGGGCTTGTCGATACGGAACGCCTGCGGAAATTCCTGCACGAGCGGGTGGTTGACCGGGAGATGCCCATCGAAAACCTCGAGCTGCGCTATGGCAGCGTGGCCACGGATCTGGGCAACGGCAGGGAGATCTGGTTCACCGAGGGTCTGACGATGAAATCCATCATGGCGTCCATCGCCCTGCCGGGGCTCTTTGCGCCTGTGTGGCACAACGGCCGTTGGCTGGTGGATGGCGGTCTGGTCAATCCCGTACCGGTTTCCCTGTGTCATGCCCTGGGCGCCGACGTGGTCATCGCGGTAAATCTCAATGCCGACATCCTGGGCAAGCACCTCAGCCTGAAAAAGGACGATATCGCCGCCAGCAGCGGCTTCATGGACGGCATACTGGGTACCATAAAAAGCTATTCGGCCAACCTTTTCCCCGGGGACAGGGAGGAATCGCCGCCAGGCATCTTGGACGTACTGGCCAGTACCGTGAATATCACCCAGGACAGAATCACCCGCAGCCGCATGGCCGGTGATCCTCCCGATATTCTTCTCGAGCCTTATCTGGCGCATATCGGCCTGCTGGAATTTCACCGGGCGGAAGAAGCCATTGCCGAGGGGCGCGCCTGTGTCAAGCGCATGCGACCCGCCATTGAATACACCATGGCGCATGCGGTGCGGATTTCCGGGTAGTCGTCTGGCACTTCTTGAGTAATGGGGGCGTGACCGCTATTCTTGTACTTTGCCTTGGGAAACCGCCGTAAAAAGTGACAGCTGCCTGACAACGGGTCATGTGTCTGCCGCTTCGACAGGTGGATTATTGCCAGCATTCATTTGAAACAGGGAAAAGGACTGGCGTAGTCATGGACAATGATGTTGCAGCATTGGACCGGCGCATACGCCACAAGCAGTTTATGCTGCTCATGGAGCACTTGCCGGTCGTTCTGCCCACCAGCTTGCTGGGGGCAGGACTGGTGGGATGGGGGTTCTGGAATCAGGTAGATCAAGAGATACTGCTTGCCTGGACAGGTGCTCTGTTGGTGTTGTCACTGGGCCGGATTCTGGTGTCCTGGTATTTCCTGCGGCAGCCAGACAGCATGAGCCATGACCGGCAACTGAAGTGGTTCCTGCTGGTGGGCGCATTCCTGTCCGGATCGGCTTGGGGCATGGCGGGGCTTCTGTTCTTCGATCCGGGAAATGCCCATGGTTTTGCTTTTCTCACCCTGATTCTTGGTGGACTGTTGTCCGGCGCACTGGGTTCGCATTCCTATTACTTTCCCTGCTTCGTGGCCTTCGCCATGCCGGATTTTCTGCCCCTGGTCTGGGAGTTTTCCCGACAGCAAGGGGAAATGTACGATCTCATCACCCTGGTGATGCTGTTGTTCCTGTTGCTGAATCTTTATTACTCGAAAAAATATGAGAACCTGATCGTCAGCTCCATCCGCCTGCAGTTTGCCAATGACGCCTTGTTGCAGGAGTTGCGGGTGGCCAACCGTGAACTCCACCAGCATTCCTACACCGATCCATTGACAGGGATAGGCAACCGCCGCCAGTTCGATCTGGATATGGAGCAGATCTGGCAGCTTGCCCGGAGCAATGGGTCCAGGGTATGCCTGATTCTCCTGGACGTGGATCATTTCAAGGCATACAACGACCGCTACGGTCACCCCAGGGGAGATAGCGTGCTCAAGGATATCGCCCGGGTCCTGCTGGAAGTCTGCGAGAAATGCGGAGTCCGGGGCCGACCCACGCGCATTGGCGGAGAAGAATTCTCCCTGTTGCTCGAAGGGGATCTGGAAACCGCCAGCGGTATTGCGGAAACCATGCGCCAGGCAATAGGCGGCCTGTATTCGGGGGAAGGCGATCAGCGCGTTACCGCGAGTGTTGGCGTGGCCATGGTGAATCCCGGAGAAGGGGACAGCTACAAGAAACTGTTCCAGTCGGCTGACCGGGCGCTCTATGCAGCCAAGGCGGGAGGACGGGACAGGGTTGTGGTTTTTGATGGCCAAGACCCCGTAAATCAGTCATAATTCACAGCCTCTTCCGGCGCCTGGACAGGCGCGGGAAAGGCTCGAGTTTATGGCGGCCGTATCGGTCCCCTCGCAACACTCAGCTGTGAACCCGGTCAGGCCCGGAAGGGAGCAGCCGCAGCAGTGACAGTGTGTGCCGGGGTGTGGCTGGTGCGGTTGCCACCCTATTGATTCCGGACGGAGCCTGCAAAGCGATTCCATGGCCTACCAGGTACTAGCACGAAAATGGCGCCCCCGCAGTTTCGACGAGATGGTGGGGCAGGCGCACGTGGTTCGCGCCCTGAGCAACGCCCTGGACAACGATCGTCTGCATCATGCCTATCTGTTCACTGGCACCCGGGGCGTGGGCAAGACCACCCTGGCGCGGATTCTGGCCAAGTCCCTGAATTGCGAGCAGGGCGTCAGCTCCACCCCCTGTGGGGAATGCAGCATCTGCCGGGAAGTGGATGAAGGCCGTTTCGCCGATCTGTTGGAAGTGGATGCCGCCTCCCGCACCAAGGTGGACCAGACCCTGGAGCTGCTGGAAAACGTTCCCTTTGCGCCCATACGCGGCCGCTACAAGGTGTATCTCATCGACGAGGTGCACATGTTCTCCAATTCCAGTTTCAACGCGCTCCTCAAGACCCTGGAGGAACCGCCGCCCCATGTGAAGTTCCTCCTCGCCACCACGGATCCCCAAAAGGTGCCGGTCACGGTGCTCTCCCGCTGCCTGCAGATGAATCTCAAGCGCCTGCCCGTGGAGCAGATTCGCGGCCAGTTCGAGCATGTGCTGAAGGCCGAAGGGGTGGAATGGGAACCCGCAGCTTTGGATCTGCTGGCCCGGGTGGCCGATGGCAGCATGCGCGACGGGCTGAGCATTCTCGACCAGGCCATCGCCTTTGGCGGCGGACAGGTGCGGGAAGACGAGGTCAAATCCATGCTGGGCGTGGTGGCCCAGGACCGGCTGCCGGGGATGTTGCGTCTGGTGGTGGACAATGATGCCGTCGCCCTGGTGCAGGCCATCGCTCAGGCCGCGGAGCAGAGCCCGGATTTCTCGGCGCTGCTCAAGGACATGCTGTTGCTGCTGCATCGCATTGCCCTGTATCAGGCGGCGCCGGAAGCGGCAGACGCCACCTGGGGCGATCTTCAGCCCATCCGTGAGCTGGCTGAACTGATGCCGCCGGAAGACGTGCAGCTGTTCTACGAGATCGCCCTGCGGGGGCAGCGCGACCTGCCCCTGGCCCCGGACCCGCGCAGCGGCTTCGAGATGATTATGCTGCGCATGCTGGCCTTCCGCCCGCATCAGGGGGAAGCCCCGGCAGCAGACCGGCCTGCTCTGGCAAGGAAAAACGCGCCAGCGGAACGGTCGGCAGCGGAACAACCGGCAAAACCGGTGCCCCCGTCTCCACCGCCGGAAGCGGCACGGCCCGCGCCAGGGGCGAAGATGGATCTGGAGAACTGGCACCAGCTGCTGCCGCGTCTCGGCCTGGGGGGCATATCTTCCCAACTGGCGGCGCATTGCACGGTAAAGTCCTGGCAGGGCGGCGAGCTGGTGCTGGCGCTGCGCCCCGAGGGGGCCGCCCTGGCCGGTTCCATGGCGGAGAAGAAGCTCCATGATGCCCTGGAAAAATATCTCGGCCAGCCCCTGAAACTGCGTATCGAAGTGGAGGAGGGGGGCGAGGAGACGCCGGCCCAGGCGGCTGAGCGCAAGCAGCAGGAAGAGCAGGCGGCAGCGGTAAAGGCCATGCAGAACGATCCCGTGGTCCAGGCCCTGGAAGAGGGGTTTGACGGGGAGCTGCTGGTGGACAGTGTCAAATTGAACAAAGAATGACGGAGATATTATGAAAGGTGGTTTAGGCAACCTGATGAAACAGGCCCAGAAGATTCAGGCCGACATGCAGAAGGCCCAGGAAGAACTGGCCCGGGCGGAAATCACCGGTGAATCCGGGGGTGGTCTGGTGAAAGTCACCATGAACGGCAAGCACGAAGTGCGCCGGGTGGAAATCGACGATTCCCTCATGGGAGACGACAAGGAAATGCTCGAAGACCTGGTGGCCGCGGCCTGCAACGATGCCGTACACCGCATCGAGGAAAAGACCCGTGACCAGATGAGCGGCCTCACTGCCGGTCTTTCCCTGCCGCCGGGAATGAAACTGCCCTTCTGATGGGCACTGGCGGTCTGCTGCAGCAGCTCATCGACAGCTTCTGCTGTCTGCCGGGCGTGGGACCCAAAACGGCCCAGCGCATGGCTTTTCATATTCTGGAGCGGGACAGGGAAGGGGGGCGGCAGCTGTCCCGGGTACTGGAGCAGGCGGTGGACAAGATCGGCCACTGCCGCCGCTGCCGCACCCTGAGCGAAGACGAACTGTGCAGTCTGTGTGCCAATGACCAGCGCAACGATGAGCAGCTGTGCATCGTGGAAACGCCCGCCGATGTGCTGGCCATCGAGCAGGCCACGGATTACCGGGGGCGCTATTTCGTGCTTGGCGGCAGACTCTCACCCCTGGACGGCATTGGCCCCCGGGAGATCGGTCTGGACCAGCTCGCGGAGATACTGGCCGAAGGCGTGGTAAAAGAGCTGATTCTCGCCACCAATCCCACGGTAGAAGGTGAAGCCACGGCCCAGTATATCGGCGACATGGCTGCCGAGCGCCATATCGCCGCCACCCGTATCGCCCACGGCGTGCCCCTGGGCGGCGAACTGGAATACGTCGATGGCGGCACCCTGGCCCATGCCTTCAGCGGCCGGCGTAGCGTGGGCAATTGAGCGGAGGAACAACGATGACAGACTGTATATTCTGCAAGATCGCCGCCGGGGAGATACCGGCGGAAGTGATTCATGAAAACGACGATTTGCTGGTGTTCCGGGATCTCAATCCCCAGGCGCCCACCCATGTCCTGGTGATTCCCCGGCGCCATATCGCCACCCTGAACGACATGCGGCCAGAAGATGCGGAACTCATTGGCAACATGCACCTGGCGGCCAAGGCCGTGGCGGAGCAGGAAGGCATTGCTGATGCGGGCTATCGCACGGTGTTCAACTGCAATGCAGGGGCCGGGCAGACCGTGTTCCACATTCATCTGCACGTTCTGGGCGGTCGTCCCATGGGCTGGCCGCCGGGGTGATGTGCCGTTTCTTGTTCCTTGTCGCTGATGAAGAGGGACGGAAAGGCAGATATTGCATTGTTTCGGCCCCTGCGAAGGTTTGATGCAGTGACGCTGATGACCTTCAACAATAAGGAGCCTTCATGAACAGCAATATCCACAGCCGCATCGTCAGCTTCATCTGGGGTATTGCCGACGACGTGCTGCGTGATATCTATGTGCGCGGCAAGTACCGCGATGTGATCCTGCCCATGGTCGTGATCCGCCGGCTCGATGCTGTGCTGGAGCCCAGCAAGGAAGCGGTGCTGGTCATGAAAAAGCAGCTCGACGAGGCCGGTATCGCCAACCAGCATGCCGCCCTGTGCCAGGCGGCCGGTCAGGCCTTCTACAATGCTTCGCCCTTCACCCTGCGCGACCTCAAGTCGCGCGCCAAGGCGCAACAACTGCGGGCCGATTTCGAGGCCTATCTGGACGGCTTCTCGCCCAACGTCCAGGAGATCCTGGACAAGTTCAGATTCCGCAACCAGATCGACACCCTGGTGGAGGCCGACATCCTCGGCCACCTGATCGAAAAGCTCCTCGACCCCGACATCAACCTCAGCCCCGATCCGGTGTTGAACCCCGATGGCTCCGAACGCCTGCCGGCCCTGGACAACCACGCCATGGGCACCATCTTCGAGGAGCTGATCCGCCGCTTCAACGAAGAGAACAACGAAGAGGCCGGCGAGCACTTCACCCCGCGCGATGTGGTCACATTGATGGCCGATCTCATCTTTCTGCCCATTGCCGACCGGATCGAATCCGGCACCTATCTGGTCTATGATGGCGCCTGTGGCACCGGCGGCATGCTCACCGTGGCCGAGGAACGCCTGCAACGACTGGCCCGCGAGCACGGCAAGCAAGTGGCCATCCACCTCTTCGGCCAGGAGATCAACGCCGAGACCTTCGCCATCACCAAGGCCGACCTGTTGCTCAAGGGCGAGGGCATGGAGGCGGACAACATGAAGCACGGCTCCACCCTCTCGGCCGATGCCTTTGCGGACAAGACTTTCGACTTCATGCTCTCCAATCCGCCCTACGGCAAGAGCTGGAAGACCGATCTGGAACGCCTGGGCGGCAAGGAGGGCATGACCGACCCGCGCTTCGTCGTGGAGCATGCCGGCGACCCGGAATACAAGATGATCACCCGCTCCAGCGACGGCCAGCTCATGTTCCTGGTCAACAAGCTGTCCAAGATGAAGCACGACACACCGCTTGGCAGCCGCATCGCCGAGGTGCACAACGGCTCGGCCCTGTTCACCGGCGATGCCGGTTCCGGCGAGAGCAACATCCGCCGCTGGATCATCGAAAACGACTGGCTGGAGGCCATCGTCGCCCTGCCGGAGAATCTTTTCTACAACACCGGCATCGCCACCTACATCTGGCTGCTAACCAACCGCAAGGCCCCCGGGCGCCAAGGCAAGGTACAGCTCATCGACGCCACCGGCTGGTTCGAGCCCCTGCGCAAGAACCTCGGCAAGAAAAACTGCCGCCTGGGCGAGGAGCACATCCAGCGCATCTGCGATCTCATCATCCACCCGCGCGAGACCGAACAGAGCAAGATCCTGCCCAACGAACACTTCGGCTACTGGAAGATCATCGTCGAACGCCCCCTGCGCCTGCGCGTGGAGTTGACCGATGCGCGCCTCGATGCCCTGCACCGGGCCTGCGAAAGTGCCAAGGAATACGAGCTGCCCGAGCTCATACAAGAGGTGGCCGAAGAATTGGGTACCGAACCCTTGTACGACTACAACGCCTTCATCGGCCAGGTTCGTGCCCAGGCCAAGGCATGGAGCCTGCGCTGGACAGCCAAAAAGGAGAAACTGCTGCGCGAACACCTCACGAAAACCGACGAAAACGCCCAGCCGGTCATCAAGAAGCTTTACAAACCCGGCAAGGCCGACCGCGATCCCCTCCACGGCCTGTATGAAGTCGAGCTCCCCTCTCCCGCGCGCGGGAGAGGGGCCGGGGGTGAGGGGAAACCCGCCATCGTCCAATACGAAGCCGATACCAGCCTGCGCGACAGCGAGCAGGTACCGCTGCTGGAAAAAGGCGGCATCGAAGCCTTCTTCCACCGCGAAGTGCTGCCCTATGTGCCGGATGCCTGGATCGACGAGACCAAGACCCAGATCGGCTACGAGATCAGCTTCACCCGCGAGTTTTACAAGCCCGCGCCCATGCGGCCGCTGGAGGAGATCGTCGCCGACATCCGGGCGCTGGAGCGGGAGACCGAGGGGTTGCTGGATGAGATTCTGGTGGAGGTGGAGCGGTGAAGCTCAGGCCTTATCCGGAGTACAAGGATTCGGGGGTGGCGTGGTTGGGGGAAGTGCCAGTACACTGGGAAATCAGGAAGTTGCGGCATGTTTTGGTCCGGGTGTCAGAGAGAAATCGACCTGATCTCCCTTTGCTTTCGGTTGTGCGTGAAAAGGGGGTTATTCAGCGAGATACAGAGAATAGGGACGAAAACCACAACTTCATCCCCGATGACCTGAGTAACTATAAAGTGGTCCGGTCTGGCCAATTCGCCATGAACAAAATGAAGGCATGGCAGGGGTCATATGGTATTTCATCTTTCGATGGTATCGTAAGTCCGGCTTATTTTGTTTTCAAAGTTCAAGGAGTGGAAGGGCATTTTTTTCATACGGCGGTTCGATCAAAAAACTATATACCATTTTTCACACAGGCTTCGGATGGTGTCCGAATTGGTCAATGGGATTTGTCGGAAGCTCGAATGAAGGAAATACCTTTCTTCATTCCATCTCCCTACGAACAAACCCAAATCGCCCGCTTCCTCGACTGGAAAACCGCCCAGATCGACCGCTTCATCCAAGCCAAGCGGCAACTGATCGAACGGCTCAAGGAGCAGAAACAGGCCCTCATCAACCAGGCCGTCACCGGCGCCATCGACGTGCGCACCGGCAAGCCCTACCCCGAATACAAGGATTCCGGCGTGCCTTGGTTGGGCAAAGTGCCGGCGGGATGGGAGGTTAGTAGGCTGAAATTCCTGTGTCGAAACATTAACGAACAAACTTCTGACAAGGAACCAGAGGATGCCTATATTGCACTTGAGAATGTCGAAAGCTGGACCGGAAGAATTCAACTTCCCAAGCAAGAAGTTGCTTTCGACAGCTTGGTGAAGCGGTTTCAATCAGGTGATGTCCTGTTTGGAAAGCTCCGCCCCTATCTGGCAAAAGTCACAAAACCACATTTTTCTGGCGTATGCGTTGGAGAGTTCCTTGTGCTTCGCGTAGTGAACAACAATTTGCTATCAGATTTTCTTGAGTACAAACTACGTTCGAAACAAATAATCGATCTGATTAACAGCTCTACCTTTGGTGCAAAAATGCCGCGAGCAGACTGGGGTTTTATCGGGAATATCCGATTCGCATACCCCCCAACGGAGGAGCAAGAGACGATTGTTGCTTTCATTCAGGATTTCTCGATTGCGATAGATACAGCCATCACCCGCACCCAACGCCAAATCGACCTCATCCAGGAATACCGTACCCGCCTGATCGCCGATGTAGTCACCGGCAAGCTGGATGTGCGCGGAGTGGCGGTGCCCGAAATGGAACGGCAAGAGGGAGTGGAGGCACCGTCGCCCCGTGATGGCCGCCCCGGCCTCGAACCGCTTGCGGAGCCGGCGGCTTGAGCAGCAACGAGCCCAGGAAGATCCTGATCATTGCCGGCCCCAATGGTGCCGGCAAGACGACTTTTGCCCAGGCGTTTTTGCCCAACGAGGCGGGTTGCCCGATCTTCGTCAACGCTGATCTCATTGCTGCGGGACTGTCCCCCTTTCAACCGGACAGGGCCGCTTTCCGTGCGGGCCGGCTGATGCTGGAAGAGATCCATACCCATGTGGCGCGGGGCGAAAGCTTTGCTTTCGAAACGACCTTGAGCGGAAAGGTTTATGCCCGGTGGATTCCTGAATGGCGCCGGTTGGGCTATCGCGTTTCGCTGATCTTTCTGCGGCTCGCCTCCGTTGAGCTGGCTTTGGAAAGGGTGCGCCAGAGGGTCCGGGAGGGTGGCCACGATGTGCCTGAAACGGTGATCCGCCGGCGCTTCGAGGCTGGCTTGAGCAACTACCATCACCTTTACAAACCATTGGTCGATGAATGGTGTTTGTATGATAATTCAGGAGAAATCCCCACGCTGATCGAGGCAGGTTGTCATGAGTAAGAAAGGAGAACGGGCGCAGGGTTGTCAGCCCGGCGAATTGCCCCTGGTGGAGGCCGCGCTGCGGCGCGCCGCCAGAATGGCCCGCGAGCGCGCCGCCCGGCATGGCATTGGTATTGCTGTATGGAAATCGGGCAGGGTGGTCATCCAGCCGGTCGACCTGGAGCGCCGCTGAGCGAACATCTATGCTGACACAGGGGGAGGAAAGGGAAAGGAGCGAGAGAAATGGCTAGTGGCAAACTGCTCAGGCAACTGATCAGCTCCGGAGCACGGGGGGATGTAGCGGCCTTCCGCGCCGCCTCGGAGGCGGTCATCCAGGAGGAGCGACAGAAGAAACATCATCTTCTGGCCAATGACCTTGAGCGTTTGCTCTATGCGGATCAGGCTGCCTTCGGTAATGGTAAGACGGGCGGCCACCGGACCTTTTCGGAGCTGCCCAAGAGCGCCGATAGTGGCATCGGGTTGATGGAGGAGCGTCCGGCGGTCCGGGAAGAAAAAGACATCGTACTGTCCGACGATGCCCGCTCGATTTTTGAGGAGATTCTTCTTGAGCAGAACCGGGCGGACCTGCTTCGCTCCTACGGTGTTCAGCCGGCCCAGAAACTCTTGTTTTGCGGCCCTTCAGGCTGCGGCAAGACCCTCGCGGCGGAGGTGTTGGCCA
>JALVNE010000176.1 GCA_027026755.1 Sedimenticola sp.
CTTTAGTTTCGGCTAAATAGAAGGTGACGATGGCAATGACATGAACCATAATTGTAGGAAAGACCAAAATCTTACAAAGAGGTTCAAATGTCAATTGCCATCAGCCAAACTATACATGTTTTACAGATACTCGTACAAATTGTACCTATGGGTACAAATCTCGCACTTTTACAATTGATGTGGACGATTCTAAACGGCTCCTTTTTACAAAGCCGTGGTGCTATTTTTCCAGCCTTACAAGCAAATGGGTTCACAGCGCAAGAAAGCCATCGTATTTGGGCAGCTTTTCGACATGGTGTGTGGCAGATTAACACCTTTATCAACCGTTGGCGCAGCTACGTTTTGAGCGAAGGGCAGTGGGTCAGTCACCATTATGAAGAGTATCGACCAGTTGCCGTTGACTGGACAGCGATTTGGCGTTTCAAACTTCAAGGATGGTCTGGTAAACTGTTTAATGGGGTGCTAGGGAAAGCCGTTCGCGGTGTCGGCTTTGGGCTAGTATGTGATGTGGGCGATGTAAATGGACAGAGAATTCCCCTGTTGCGACAAATCATCCGTACCAGCTCAAAAGATAGAAGTGAAGCCAAGTTGAAAATGGACACCCTACGCTGGGTGAAGCACCATTTAAGAGAAAAAGAAGTTGCCATTATTGATGCCGGTATCGAACTGAGTGAGTTACACGAGATACAAATGCCCCGTTTTGTGCTTCGTATGGCACTCAACTGCACAGCACGTCGCAACTATCTACCTAAATATAAAGGGCGTGGTCGCTATCCTAAATGGGGTGATAAAGTCCGCCCGCTGCCGCGCACCTATAAGGGGGATGTAATCCCAGCCACCCCGCCGGATAAACATGAGACCTTTCACTTTGAAGGGCGCGATATTGAGGCTTACGGATGGTCAGACTTGATTTTGCCAGCATACAAACCTGGCGAAACGACAGATACATTTACCATTTGGGTTTTCTTCGACCCGCTGTACAAAACGGCATTGGTTTTGGGGACGAATCTAGCACAAGTGCAACCATTGACAATCTTTTGCCTCTACCTTGACCGCTGGCCTGTTGAGCAACTCCCTTTAGTGGCTAAACAAATGCTGGGTCTTCACCGACAATTTGTCTTTACCCCTGAATCTTGTAATCGTTTACCCGAATTGGCATTTCTTTTGGGAAACATCTTAACCTACTTGGCAACAGTGTTACCCCCCATGCCAACTGGCTTTTGGGATAGACGCCCAAAAAAACGTCCGGTCGCTTGCGGCGGGTCTTATCGACTACAAAATTTCCTAAAGATGCCCTTTCTGACCCCAAACTTCGCAAAAAGAACTCAGTTACGAGCCATTTACCTAAAGGAGTGGCTGCTCATCGTCGTCAAAAGGCAGCAACTTAACGGTCACCATCAATTTAACACGGTTTTTCAACCGATTTTTTAATGTTCAATGCTTTGAGTTATTGCTCAAGGCTTTTTGTCAATTTCGACTTACCGGAAACTAAAGTT
>JALVNE010000177.1 GCA_027026755.1 Sedimenticola sp.
GTCCATCGGTTTCTCCTGTGTCGTGTGCTTGGCGGCTCACGACCGGGAGTGTTCCGATGGACTTCCGTATCTGTCAAACTTCTACTGTCTCCCCGGCAGAGCCGGGGGATTTCCCATTATTGGTTAATGTAGGTGGCTCTCCTACCCTAAGAACCAGGTTCGGAAGTGTCAGAATGTCACGTGCAGCAATGGGATATGGCCCGAGGTCATTCAGAGGTGCCAGGAACAGTCGATGTTCCAAGCACCAATTACGGTACGTGCGCTCTCCCTTCGAGCGTCCCAAACTGTAATTTTCCAGTTCCAGGGACCCGGCCACCTTTTCCAGGTCGATATGCGCTGCGATATCATCAGCCTCGCTAGCCATGGCCTCTTTGACATCGTCATATCCTGGAGACTCGAAGAACGCGCTGAATTCTGTCGCCCGCCGGAGATCATCATGAGCAAACTTCATCATAACAATGGCGTGACCCTGGTCATATAGAGTACGGGCATAGGACATATAACCATAACCGCGGTTGCCCAGAGCCATACCAAAGAGGGGAATGATGTCCAAGGCGCGATTCCAATACTCGACGGCCTCGGTACACCGACCCAGTGTATTCAATAGATTTGCAGCATTAGTAAGGATCTGACAACGTCGAATATTATCGAGTTGCTTAAAACCTGAATGTCGAAGCGCCGTGCGCAAATGGAACAACTCACGTAAGATTTCCGGTTGTTCCCAAGCCCAAGCGGCCTTGGCATCTTTATGCATTGTCTTCCGCCGACTTGCCCAGGCATTGGCCCGGAAATAGTGGAGCAATATCATTTCCCTCTCGCTGAGCGCCCTCTGGGCTAATTCATTGCACAGTTCCAGTGCCCGACTGATGCCTTCGGGTCGGTCATGGAAATCAGAGAGATCGATGATTTTTCCGATAAGATCAAGGGCGGCCTCAATATTCAGGTCGCTAAAATTCTCCACACCCAAATGTTTCTCAAGCCCGGGATTGGATTTTTTGTCAGTCTCGTCACGTTCCATTATTCTTCTGGAAGATCCCTAAGAGGTCCAATTTTATCTGGTCGAATCGGCAACGATGACAGGTACATCATCGGCACGTGCGTATTTGTTACAAGCCTGTCATCGATACGATCCGGATCTGGCGAATATCCCACAACACGTTGGAGCCCTGAAGGATTGCCTTTTATCCAGATAATCCTTTGGATATGTTTATCCAACTCATCCTTCGCTTCACCTCGGAATCGGCGGCAGATTTCAGCGACCTCAGCAATAGTACGGGCCAGTTGCAAGCGCTTACATTCGATAATCTGAATTTCTCCAGTAGGTTTCCATGCCAACACATCGACATCACCGAGTTCGGCGGGAGCACCCAATTCAGTCATCTGGACTTCATTGCGTGCCTCCCAGCCAATCCGGCGTAGTTGGTCAGCAACTGTGCGAGCAAATTCAAGCCCTCTCTTGCTGTTTACTGATCCTATGTACTGTTTCATTTCAGCGGATATGAAAAACTCCTGTGGCAGATGCCCTCTTTCTGATCTTTCCAGTAAGTAACCGAATCCTAGCTTAAGTGCGCCAGCTCCGAAGAATACCTTGTCATCATCATGTTCACCGAATACAAGAATAGGCTTCGCTGTCGAAGAAAGTCTGCGTCGAAAGCGCCAGGGAATGATATCTTTCATCCTGAAACCTGGCGGCGGTTTATCCCAGGCAGGGCGATGAAAGATAGTGAAAGTCCGCATGAATGCTTCACAGGCCCTGGATGACAGCCCTCGAATCGTAGTCAATCTCGTTTTTAGATCGCCGAGCGTCGTCTCCACAACTACGTTTTGAAACTCGACCGCTAAATCCATGAGCTCCGCTAAGCCATCAACTGCCTCATCTGGAGTTAAACCAAACTCAGCCTGAAAAGCACGTATAAAATCAGAAGAGAATACTTCATCAGCTCTCGTTCGCTCGGCGGGATGCTCATCCCGATACAGTTTGGTATACCTGCCCGCCGCTCCTTCGAATCCTTCCCGGAAGTAGGCAGTCAAGAATGGCTTAATGACGGTATTATGGAAACTGCGATCGATGTCGTACTCGCCATTTAGATGTAGACCAATTCGGGGCTCAATTAGGTCACTGTTGACGGCGTCGGAATCCATTGCGACCTCAACCAAAAGAGCCGCTTTGGCCAGCAGTTCGTCCAATTTCCATCGGGAAAGTTGGTGGCCGCCCGCAGTTGGACACTCGCAGATGGCCATTTCCAGGATAGTACGAGCCGGAAGAGAGACATTGTTCCGATCCGATTCCCGTTCCTGCGCAACTGCGTAGACGTCCTCCGTCGGCGCGTAAAGAGCAAGAACCGCCTGTGCAGTCCGTCGCCAGTGGTCGCGGTCCTGGATAACGGCCTCATGTACTCTGAGCACCTCACGGATCACTGACTCACGGTCCAACTGTCGTAACTGTTCCCGGATCTGACCCCATATCTTGTCGACAACCCTATGTAGAAATTCGTTACACTCAGACTTCGTGGTGAGACTTGTACCAGGGCGCGCTGCTGTACAACCTTCGGACAACCTCAGCTTGGAAAAAACGAAGTCCTCATGGGCCAGAAAAATCGGCTTCTGGGTTTGCCGCGAAAGCAGGTGCTCAATGGGATAGTACGTACGAAAGAGGTGGAGAATACGCATACCGGAGTCACCGAGCACCCTGTTCATGAGTCCATTAAGAACAGTCTCATCCACTCCCTCCGTCACACCTTGGTGCAGACTGACAAGCCCATTCGCGATAGCGCGCAAAACCAATCTCTCACCGGTATTTTCAGGTTGTTGGAAATGCATGAGGAAATCCGATGGAAACCTGACTTCTGCAATTCGCAGCTCGAGGTTGACTGCAACTACAGGCGCACCGATTACCATGCCTGGCTGGGGTTCTACATAGTCCTCAGATACAACGAGTTCAACAAAGTTCAGGCGAATCTCTATAGCATCAGTGGTTGCTTCCGGGTAAAGCGCCTCGACCTCGATCACCAGCCTGTCATATAAACCAATGAAGCCCGACCATATCTCATAAAGGAGATGCCGGATCTGCTCGTCACCTTCCCGTGGTATTACCAAGAGCCAGCTAGGGCCACGTGGGGTCTCCACCGCGCCAGCTAACACGCCCGCGCGCAGATGACCCAGGCTCGCATAAATCGGGCGGCCCTGCATGGATTTGAAGTACGCGTCCCTGCCGAAGCGCATGGCAGGTGAAAATGAACCGGCCGCTGTCTGGATGACGTGGCGGTCCACAAGGTTTCGCACTTCTTCTCGGACAGGCAGGGCCATGTCGTTTCCAATAGCAATCATGGAGCCCTTACTTACCGGCAGATCGCGTGGCACAAGCTGGTAGTTCAGTTGGCGCCAGAAACAGTAGAAATTATAGTCGCCGTTAATATTAAAAAATTCGACACCTTCCCTCTCCGCCCATTCCTTTTGTTTGATACATTTAAGATAGCGCGTGATTGGCCGGTCAAGCTCACCGGCTAACATCAGAAGATCTGATATTCGGATAACCGACAAGCGCCAGTGGTCTGGCCATTTCTCAAACCCCAGGGCAAATCCCCGGCCGAGTCCGCCCATCACCAGCAGTGTCATCCCTTCAGCGAAGTCCGGTAACGCCCTGCAATGGTCTGCCACCTTGTTTAGGTATACTTCCAAATTAGCTCGGAGCGCTTCCGAGTATTCCATAAAACTGGAAAGCCCCTGTTCTTCCAGCCTATCAAGCCGGTCATGAAGCAAAACCACATGGAGGTACTTATTGATGTCATATTTGAGCAACCAAGCGTGGAGTGATGGAACCTGTTCTTCTGGCTCGGGTGGCACAAGTGACTCGGCCTCACCCTTCAGTTCCCAGAGTCCGTCTTTCTCGAGTTGCCGCGCCTGACGAGCACCGAGTGCATCCCCAAATGCTTGCAGGTAACCCATTTGTCTAAGTTCCGACAGCACGAACCGTCGAATCGCGGGGCTAGCCGCATGTGGTAACGCGAAAACCAGTTCACCATCGAAATCAATTAGAGGGTGCCTCTCGAGTGATGAATGACCGGTTGACTCCCCGGCAAGGGCCTGTCTGTCTTCATCTGTCAGGATGAAAGGTTCAAGGTCTTCACGGTTCAACCCAAGGGATTCAAGATCATCCTGTGAAAAAGTGACTGCACGTGCCCGATCATCCAGCCGGGTTGCCGGTGCGATCCTCACAATACCTTTGGGCATCGACGCCTCAATGTGCCACCTTCGCAGGCCGAGTCGCTCAGCGATGCAGTCACTCAGCCGCAACAACGCGAATGCCGGAGCAAGTAAATCATGACATTCTTGCGGAGCCCTTCCGCTGCCAAGCGTGTCGAGAACTACCTGAGCAAAATAGTCGTTCGACTCACATATACCTTCAAATACTCGGCGATTCCCTTTGGGGGTCTCGACGTTGGTAACGAAGACATCTTCTACTGGATCCTCAAGGCGCGTAATATCAGTGTTCGAAAGTTGCCTGTTTAGCCAATTGCGAATTTCAGAAATTCCGGGTTTGCGATTACCACGACAGTATGTAACTGCCAAGTGTACAAGAATTTCAATGCGGATTGTATTCGCTTGAAACGAAGGGGATGTAAGAAGGCCTGCGAGTTTTGATACTGTAGATTTGAGGTCGTACTTCCCCAGGAATTTTGTAATTTTATCTAATTCTGGAGAACTAAGAGGTACCATTCATAGACCTGACTATTACCTGAATCAGTGACTTCCCAAGCCATCAAAACCTCGTTCGCCCGATGATTATCGCGTAAAATAGCATTTGTAGCCATTCTTCAATTTTCACCCAGCAGGTGAATGTCCAATGAGCTTCATCTTCG
>JALVNE010000178.1 GCA_027026755.1 Sedimenticola sp.
ACTTGATTTTTGCGCAAAAATCGAGGGAGACCAAAATCATCCCGCACTTTAACAACTGAGGTAGATAGAGCGAGTCAACGCTGAATCACGGATTATCGAAATGGGTCAGCAGATGTTGCAGACCTATTGCCACAGGTTCTGCATACGGGTGAAGTTTGTTGAGTTGAACTTCGACAAGTTGGTTGTCGTGAAAGATCAGATGTCCCGGCATAGAGAGAACATCTTCAATCAAACGCAGAGGTCCAAATCCGTTCAGTGGGGGAGGCAGAGCCATCCAACGAGCGGTCCACGCCAAGAGATTGTGTGCCACATCCGTCAGTAAAACCAGAGCTTCTTGAGCAGCCAAGTTCTTTTTGCGCCGTCGTTCGAGTTTGAGACCCTGCTTATCGACTTGGATTTCAGTTTCACAGGCGCCACGATCGTCGTAGTGGGCCATGATCTCGCTTGGCGTCCATGTCATGATGGAGCAGACTACCGTGCTGTACTTCATCTCGCCTGATTGATTCAACCAGCGTAATACGAAATGTTGGGTGGGACGGACGTACTCGACAGCCGTGCTGACGGGAGCAATCCAGCGATTGCCTTGTATGGCCTGCCAGTCATCTGCAGCGACTCGACGAGCATAACTGTACGGACGCCGGCCCCCCTTGCCTTTTGCTAGAACTTGCCATCCGCTGTTCAAGGCCCAATTGACGTTGGCATCGCTGCCAAAACCTGCATCTGAGCGCAATAGCGTTCTACTTTTCTGTTCCGAAGTGAACGCCAAGCTGGCTTCAAGCGCCTCCAATACCGGAATGTAGGTCGGTCCACTGTCAGTCTTGCCTGGATAGACTCGGGAAAACAGCGTCTCGTGATACTGCGGCGCATGGACACGAGCTAGTTGGCGCCCATAGCTGTTTTTTTCGCGAACTTGCCTTTACTACTTCCTTCTGCATGCTTTGAGCTCGGCAGTGGCGTCAAATCAATGTCCAGATAAAGCCATTCCGCCGCAAACGGGTGTCGGAACACTCCACTCTCTCGGCGAAACAAGGCTTCACTCCCTTGTCGTAATTGAACAATCTGTTCTGCGCCAAAGGCATCCAGTGTTCGCGCCAAGGTTGATTGCTCGGCGAATTGTCCTCGCCCCCAAGCTCGGGCCAGTGCTTGATCTGACCGTAATCGCGTGTTGACTTGAGATATTGACCGACATCCAGTCAATATGCTCACTAACACATCCTGCAGCTTGACCGAGGGTTCATGGACTACTTCCTTTATCGGAAGTTTCAAGGGCGACCAGACTTCATCGAGAAACGCCGTCCGTGTCAGGCAGTAGCCCAAAACGCCCAATGGCGCAAAGCCAGTCTCCTCTGGCATTGCGACCAAGCGAATGTTTGTTGTCATAGCACACCTCCTAGTTTTGATGTGCCTTCTATTCTACCTCAATTGTTAAAGTTCCATGGGGTGCGTTTGCTCCCCCCGCATTTTTGCGCAAAATTCAGGTAAAACGT
>JALVNE010000179.1 GCA_027026755.1 Sedimenticola sp.
TGACAATAATTAGGTCACGTCTGGAAGCCATCTTGAAGTGGGATAATTTAGTGTTTCTCGTGAATAACCAGAAACCTCTTTTGGAAAAATGGCCTCGTTTATTTAAGTGTTTTTTTTTAAAAATAATGACCCAGTTTTATGATAACATATCATTGTTTATATAGATTATAGTTCCTGTCTTTGGGTGTCATTCCGCACATCGTATGCCTTCGGTAATCGATAAGACCACTCAGTGCTCAAAGATCAGTTTCTGACGTCAAAATCACGACGATGGCTCTTTGCTCTGATGAACGAAACATCAAAACAAAAGGTGATTGAATTAGAAACGAATTGCCTATGATACGGAACATAGCTGATTTCATGTCAGAACTGAATGTTGCAAAAGCTGTTATGTTAACAATTCATCACTCTCTTAAGCGCCTAACAGACCACGGGCTGGTAAACAAAGCTTATTAACAACAACAACAACACCATCATCATCATCAACAACAACAACGAAAAGAGAGACGAATGAAACAAACAAACGAACAGAACGAACGAACGAACGAACGAACGAACGAACGAACGAACGAACGAACGAACGAACGAACGAACGAACGAACGAACGAACGAACGAACGAAAGAACGAACAACAGAAAAATCATCGTATTTGTTGATAGATGTTTTGTCTTTAATCATTAAGCCGATTAGCTTTATTAATCTCTGGCGTCGGTAACTTGTCGTACACTATTAGTAATTCTGTGTCAGTTCTCGACTAATTATCTGATATCGAGTAGACTATTTATCCAATATCATATTTCCTCACAACTACCTGTTCTCTAATGACGTCATTATCTCTGTGGACGATCCACGTTTTGTTGTTATTTTTGTTGTTGTTTTATAGTCTTTAGAGGAGTGCTTTTGTTCTTTGAGGCATTTCAATCTCTTACTCACTCATACACACACACTCACACACAAACACACGCACACACAAACACACACATCCACGTGCTATTCAGAGACACAACACTGACGTGACTTAGGCTAATTGATGAATCGGTCGTTGTCTTTGATTTAGTTTCGTACACGCGAAAGGCCAGCTGGGCGAGAGCATCTCAGAACGTAATCAGCTTGATAAGGTTTTGCTAAAAATGCATTTTTAATGCATATATTAATGCATAATTCACATAACAAATCAAATGCACTAACAATGTGCTGACAGCATGATACAGTATAACCGAAAGATCTTCATAATGTCAACAACTCCTGGCCCTTAGCCTCTTAATACCCGAAATTAGTAATAATATTAGTAATAATAATAATAATACATTGGTATTTGATAGGTGTTTTACCTGTTGACACTACAATTAGTTATAATAGTCCGTTCTTGTATTAGGAACTTGTATATCAGGATTTGACACAGTTCCTGCTGTGGACAGAGACCACGGATTCTGTGGAGGGAGTTCCATCTGTTCGCAATCCTGTCATTGAAGCTCTGATTCCTCTAG
>JALVNE010000180.1 GCA_027026755.1 Sedimenticola sp.
TGCGCCGCGTCCAGCAACTCGCCTTCAGCGGTGAGAAAGGGCGGGCCGGACAGGGTCCATTCGATGTCGTAGTCCAGGCCATGGCGGTTCAGGATTTCTTCCACCCGCCGTTCCAGATCCTGATGCGTGGTTTCCGTGGAGAAACGGAAGTTGAACAGCACTTCCAGGGTGCCGGGAATCACATTGGTGGCGCCGGTGCCGGCGTGGATATTGGAGATCTGGAAGCTGGTGGGAGGGAAGAATTCATTGCCCCGATCCCATTCCTCGGACACAAGCTCCGCCAGAGCGGGCATGGCTTCATGCACCGGATTCTTCGCCAGGTGAGGGTAGGCCACATGGCCCTGTATCCCTTTCACCAGCAGCCGGCAGCCATGAGAGCCCCGGCGGCCGTTCTTGACCACGTCGGCCAGCCTGTTTGTGGATGAGGGTTCGCCCACCAGGCACCAGTCGATTTTCTCTCCCCGGTTTTCCAGGGTTTCGATTACCTTGACGGTGCCATGAGTGGCAGGGCCTTCTTCGTCGCTGGTGATGAGATAGGCGATGGAGCCTTTATGATCGGGGTGTTTGCGCACGAAAGCTTCCGTAGCGGTAATCATGGCAGCCAAAGAGCCCTTCATGTCCGCCGCGCCCCGCCCGTAGAGCAGGCCGTCGCGGATGGTCGGCTCGAAAGGGGGAGAGTGCCAGGCGTCTTCCGGGCCGGGGGGGACCACGTCGGTGTGACCGGCAAAGCAGAACAGGGAGCCTTCCTTGCCGCGCCTGGCCCAGAAGTTCCGGGTGTCGCCAAAGTTCATGGGCTCGGTGTCGAAACCCAGGGCGGTAAGACGCCCCATCATCAGGGCCTGGCAGCCGGCATCCTCCGGTGTCACCGAGGGTCGGCTGATGAGGTCTTTCGCCAGCTCCAGAGTGTCGGACATCAGAAATCCATGCCCAGGGTGAACAGCAGGGCGGAATTTCCCAGGAAAATGATGTCCGCGCCAAAACCGTTCTTCTTGTAGCCGAAGCCGGGGATCACCCCTGGCGCCCAGCCGCTGGAACTGTTGAAAGGAATCTTGTCGTCCCAGGGTTCCTTGTAGCCATGGATGACGCCCGCGGTGAGCTTGAAATGGAAATTCTGCCAGTCACCGGGAAAGTACCAGCTTTTGCCGCCGTACAGGTACTGGGAGAACTGGCCGAAAGAGTTGTCGAACAGGGCCAGACCATAGAGCCAGTCGTTGGATTTCTGGGCTTCCAGGGCGCCGAACAGGTTGGGTCCGTCATGCTCGTCGCTGGAGGAATAATGGACATAGGTGCCGGCCTGGAAATACAGGTGGTCGTATTCATACCATTTTTCCTCGTCGGCAAAACCAGTTCCGGACAGGGCTGTGAGGAGGATCAGGGAAAGGGTTTTTTTCATTGTTGGAACAGCTCCTTGTATCTGTCTTCGGAAAAGCCGACCTCCAGGTGGCCGTCTTCGGTTTCCAGCACCGGGCGCTTGATGATGGAGGGA